>CAYWBS010000026.1:0-14172 GCA_964456215.1 uncultured Hyphomicrobiaceae bacterium | reverse complement strand
TTATATTAATGTCGATCGAGTTGATGCTGCTCGCCGTCAATATCAATCTCGTCGCTTTTTCGCATTTCCTCGGAGATCTAACCGGCCAAGTCTTCGCCATTTTCGTGCTCACCGTAGCCGCGGCCGAAGCGGCTATCGGACTGGCGATCGTCCTTGCCTATTTCCGCAACCGCGGCAGCATTGCCGTCGAAGACATAAACATGATGAAAGGCTGAGATACCGGGCTCATGTATTCCGCAATCGTCTTTCTTCCCCTCATCGGCGCCATTATAGCCGGATTTTTCAGCCGGTTTATTGGGGTGCGCACATCGGAAGTCATGACAAGCGCCTTCGTGCTGGCCGGAGCCGCTCTCTCCTGGATCGCCTTCTTCAGGGTCGGCCTCTACAATGAGACGGATCAAATTCAAATCTTCCGTTGGATCTCGTCGGGTTCCCTGGACGCTAGCTGGAGCCTTCGGATAGACACGCTGACGGCGGTGATGCTCGTTGTCGTCAACACGATATCCGGTCTCGTTCACGTTTATTCGATTGGCTACATGGCGCACGACCCGCACCGGCCGCGTTTCTTTGCCTATTTGTCTCTTTTCACCTTCGCCATGCTCATGCTGGTGACGTCCGATAATTTTCTGCAGCTTTTCTTCGGTTGGGAAGGCGTGGGCCTGGCCTCCTACCTGTTGATCGGCTTTTGGTATCACAAGCCCTCGGCCAACGCGGCGGCAATCAAGGCTTTCATCGTCAACCGCGTCGGCGATTTTGGTTTCGCGCTCGGCATATTGGCCATCTTCTTCATTTTCGGGACGATCGAGTTCGACGCCGTGTTTTCTTCCGCGCCCGACAAGGTGGGCAAAACCATGTTGTTCCTGGGATGGGACCTGGACGTGCTGACGGTCATCTGCCTGCTGCTCTTCATGGGCGCGATGGGAAAATCGGCGCAGTTCCTGCTCCACACCTGGCTGCCGGACGCCATGGAAGGACCGACGCCCGTCTCCGCCCTCATTCACGCCGCGACAATGGTTACGGCCGGCATCTTCATGGTCGCGCGCCTGTCGCCATTGTTCGAGCTCTCGGAAACGGCGCTCTTTGTCGTGACGGCGGTCGGCGCGACGACAGCCTTTTTTGCCGCGACGATTGGGCTCGTGCAAAATGACATCAAGCGGATTATCGCCTACTCAACATGCTCGCAACTCGGCTACATGTTTGTCGCTCTCGGCGTTGGCGCCTATTCCGTTGGTATCTTCCATCTGTTTACCCACGCATTCTTCAAGGCGCTTCTGTTTCTCGGCTCCGGTTCCGTCATCCATGCGATGAGCGATGAACAGGACATTCAAAAGATGGGGGGCTTGCGCAAACTCATTCCCTATACCTGGGCGATGATGCTTGTTGGCACCCTGGCACTTACCGGTTTTCCCTTTACTGCCGGGTATTTTTCCAAGGATGCGGTCATCGAGGCGGCGTTCGCCGCCCATAGCGACATCGGCATGTACGCCTATTTCGCAACCGTGGCGGCCGCGTTTCTCACATCGTTCTATTCCTGGCGTTTGATGTTTCTGACATTCCATGGACGCAGCCGCGCCGATCAGGAAACACTTGGTCATGTTCACGAAGCGCCGCTTGAGATGCTCATTCCCCTGGTGATCCTGGCCCTCGGCTCGCTTGGAGCCGGCTTTCTCTTCAAGGAGCTGTTCATCGGCGATGCCTATGGCGACTTCTGGAGCGGGGCCCTGTTTACCAGCGCTCAAAACAAGATTCTGGAACATATGCATCACGTGCCGCTGGAGGCGGCCATCATGCCGACGATTATGATGGCCGGCGGTTTCGTGCTTGCAGCGCTGATGTATTTGCTGGCGCCGGGCGTTCCGCCGGTCCTCGCCAAAATATTCAGGCCCATCTATCTGTTTCTATTGAACAAGTGGTATTTTGACGAACTCTACGACTTTTTGTTTACACGACCGGCGAAAAGGCTGGGCCGCCTGCTTTGGAAGGTCGGCGATGGGACGATCATCGACGGCATCGGATCCGACGGTGTTGCGGCGCGGGTCATTGACGTCACCAACCGCGTGATCCGGCTGCAGAGCGGCTATGTCTATCATTACGCCTTCGCCATGCTCATCGGCGTGGCCTTGATCATCACGGCCTTCATGTTCTGGGATCTTTGGGGCGGAGGGGTGAAATAATGCCGGACTGGCCTATCCTCACTGCGATCACCTTTTTGCCGCTCGCGGGCGCGGCATTCATTTTCTTTATCGGCGGCAATGATGAAATCGCGGCGCGAAATGCCAGGTTCGTGGCGCTTTGGACGACATTCATCACGTTCTTCGTTTCGCTGCTGATCTGGATCTATTTCGATCCCTCGACCGCGGATTTTCAGTTCGTGGAGAAGCATAATTGGCTCGGCGGCAAGCTCGCCTACCATATGGGTGTCGACGGCATATCGATGCTGTTCGTGATTTTGACGACGTTCCTGATGCCCATCTGCATCGTCGCCAGCTGGGAGGCGATTACGGTACGCGTCAAGGAATATATGATCGCCTTCCTCGTCCTCGAAACCTTGATGATCGGTGTCTTTTGCTCGCTGGATCTCGTCGTATTCTATCTGTTCTTCGAAGGCGGCCTGATCCCGATGTTCCTGATTATCGGCGTTTGGGGCGGTCAGAACCGGGTCTATGCCAGTTTCAAGTTTTTCCTCTATACACTGCTCGGTTCGTTGCTCATGCTGCTGGCGATCATGGCCATGTACTGGGATGCGGGCACGACCGATATTCCCACACTTCTGGCCCATAAGTTCCCTGCCGATTTGCAGACCTGGCTATGGTTTGCGTTTCTCGCCTCCTTTGCCGTCAAACTGCCGATGTGGCCGGTTCATACCTGGCTGCCGGATGCCCACGTCGAAGCCCCGACGGCGGGGTCGGTCGTGCTCGCGGCGATCTTGTTGAAGATGGGCGGCTACGGTTTTCTGCGCTTCTCCATCCCGATGTTTCCGATTGCCTCGGATGCCTATGCGCCGTTGATATTCACGCTCAGCGTCGTCGCCATAATCTACACGTCGCTGGTGGCGCTGGCGCAGGAGGATATGAAGAAGCTGATCGCTTATTCCTCCGTCGCTCATATGGGCTTTGTGACCATGGGCCTTTTTACCTTGACGTCTCAAGGATTAGAGGGCGGCATTTTTCAAATGCTCAGCCATGGCATCGTCTCGGCGGCCCTCTTCCTTTGCGTCGGTGTCATTTACGACCGAATGCACACGCGCGAGATCGCTGCCTATGGCGGACTCGTCAACCGCATGCCGGTCTATGCGTTTTGCTTCATGGCGTTTACGCTCGCCAATGTCGGGCTACCGGGGACGAGCGGTTTCATCGGAGAAATACTGACGCTCTTCGGCGCTTTCAGCGTCAATAGCTGGGTGGCATTCTTCGCTGCGACAGGCGTTATCTTGTCAGCAGCCTATGCGCTTTGGCTTTACCGGCGCATTATTTTCGGGAACCTGGAAAAAGCCGCTTTGAAGTCGATTGCCGATATGAATTGGCGTGAGATCGGTTTCATGGCACCGCTGGTTGCTCTGACAATATTCTTCGGCTTTTACCCGTCTGCCTTGTTGGACGTTATGGCTATCTCAGTGAAGAAGCTGATCACGGATTACCAAGCCGCCCTGGCAGCCGCAGCGCAACTCAGCCAATTGGCGCAACAATAGAGAACAGGAATGGACTCCGCGCTCTTAAACTTGTTGGCCTATGCGCCGATCTTCCCGGAGGGGCTTTTGGCGATTGGCGCCATGGCGTTGCTGATCGCGGGCGTTTTTCGTGGCGACCGGGCGATGTTCGGGCTGAACTGGTTGGCGGTTCTGCTGTTTGCCGCGGCTGGCTATCTCGTCCTCACGAGAGGAGGAGATGCGGCCGCTCTATTCGGTGGCGTTTTCGTGATCGACCCCTTTACGCAATTCATGAAACTGCTGACATTGGCCGGCTCCGCCTTAGCGGTCATCATTTCCTTCGACTATATGCGCACGGTCGGCCTCATTAAGGCGGAATTCCCCGTCCTCATCATCTTCGCGACCCTTGGCATGCTGATGATGATTTCGGCAAACGACCTCATCGCGCTCTATATGGGCGTGGAGCTGCAAAGCCTGTCGCTTTATGTCATTGCGGCATTGCGCCGCGATGCTGTCCGGTCCAGCGAGGCCGGACTGAAATATTTTGTTCTCGGTGCCCTCTCATCCGGAATGCTGCTTTATGGCTGCTCTTTGATTTACGGGTTTACCGGATCGACGTCGTTTCCTGCCATCGCCACGGCGGCATCCGCCAGCGGACTCACGATCGGCCTTATGTTCGGCCTGGTATTCTTGATTTCTGGCCTGGCGTTCAAAGTCTCGGCAGTGCCGTTTCATATGTGGACACCGGACGTTTATGAGGGGTCGCCGACACCCGTCACGGCATTCTTCTCCGCCGCGCCGAAAATCGCCGCCATGGCGCTTTTCACGCGTGTCGTCTTGACGGCCTTTCCGGCGACCGCATCCGGCTGGCAGCAAATCATCGTCTTCATATCGATCGCATCCATGGCGCTCGGCGCTTTTGCCGCGATCGGCCAGAAAAACATCAAGCGGCTGATGGCTTATAGTTCGATCGGACATATGGGATTCGCCCTGGTCGGTCTTGCGGCGGGAAGCGAGCAGGGCGTAACGGGCGTAATTCTTTATCTCGCCATCTACCTGGTCATGACGATTGGGACGTTCGCCTGCATTCTTGCCATGCGCCGCCATGACGTCATGGTCGAGACGATTGATGATCTTTCAGGTCTGGCACGCAACAATCTGCCTATGGCGTTTGCCTTGATGTTGCTGCTCTTCTCGTTGGCGGGCATTCCGCCGCTTGCCGGCTTCTTCGCGAAATATTTTGTCTTTCTGGCTGCGATCCAGGCCGGTCTCTACCCGCTTGCACTCATCGGCGTTCTATCAAGCGCCGTGGCCGCCTTCTATTATTTGCGGATTATCAAAGTGATGTTTTTTGATGAGCCCGCCGACGGTTTCTCGCCCATGGCTCAAGAGCTGAGGTTCGTGCTTGCACTCGCCGGTACGTTTGTCGTCGGTTACCTGGTTGTTCATGCACCTTTGGAAGCGGCCGCGGCGACCGCTGCCAAAGCGTTGTTTTGAAGCGCATGAAGGCACGCGTCCAGGAACTGCCAGCCGGTTACCGTTGGCACTATCTGGAGGTTGTCGATTCAACCAATGCCGAGGCCATGCGGCGGGCGAGCGTCGGAGAGCCGCCTGGATTGTGGATATTTGCCGGGCTCCAGAGGGCAGGCAGAGGCCGGGAGGGACGCGATTGGGTTTCCAAATCCGGCAATCTTCACGCGAGCTTGATTTTGACTCCCGGTTGCCCGCTGCAAACCTGCGCGCAACTTTCGCTGGTCGCCGGCTTGGCGGCGCTGGACGCCGTTCGCGCACTGACAGATGCGGCTGATGGAAGTCTGGGCCTCGCTTTGAAGTGGCCTAATGATCTCATCCTGGAAGGCGGAAAGCTTGGCGGTATATTGCTTGAGAGCAACACGGCGGCTAAGGATGGCCTCCTGGTCGTCATAGGCACCGGATTGAACCTGGCCTTTCATCCCGAACCTGGCGAAATAGATGGCGCGCGGGCGACCGATCTTAGCGAACATGGCTGGACAATTGCGCCGCGGGACGCCCTGGCCGCGCTTGCCTGGACGACAGATGAATGGCTGCAAATCTGGGATCGGGGCAATAACTTTGGCGAAGTCCGAAGACGGTGGCTCGAGCGCGCTTATGGGCTAGGGGAGAAAATCAGTGTCAAACATGGCGGCAACGAGACCTGCGGGTTGTTTGACAGCCTCGACGAGAATGGTGCACTCCTCCTGGATTGCGGGAATGACGGGCTCAAACGAATTACCGTCGGCGATGTTGTTTTGAGCGGCTGAGGCGGCGGAACGAGCGGCGCGGCGAGAAAAGGACGTGAATGAGCGCAAATTACAAAAGAAAAGACAGCGAGCTCGTATTCCTTCCTCTTGGAGGCGTCGGCGAAATTGGGATGAATTTGTACGTCTATGGGCTTGGCGATCCTTCCGACCGTCAATGGCTGATCGTCGACTTCGGGATCACCTTCGCGAGCGAGTGGGAACCGGGCGTGGACGTCATCCTGCCGGACATCCGATTTATGGAAGATGAGCGCGACAATCTCGCTGGTATTCTGCTGACCCATTCTCATGAAGACCATTTCGGCGCCCTTATCGACCTTTGGCCGAGGCTCCGTGTCCCCGTTTACGCTACGCCGTTTACGGCGGCCTTGCTGAAAGCAAAGCTGCAAGAGAATGGCGCTGAAGACGAATTTCCGCTGCATGTGGTGGCGCCGGAATCGAGGTTTAAGATTGGTCCCTTCGACGTCGAGTTGGTGACCATGACCCACTCGATTCCTGAACCGAACGCGGTCGTTTTGCGGACCGGTTCGGGGTTGGTTTTTCACACCGGAGACTGGAAACTCGATCCCCATCCGATCATTGGGGCGCCAACAGACATCAAGCGGATCAAGAAGTTAGGCCGCGAAGGCGTGGCGGCCCTGATTTGCGATTCAACGAATGTGCTGATCGAGGGCGAGTCGCCATCGGAGAGCGAAGTGGCGGCTACCCTGGCCGATCTGATAGCCGGTGCGGAGCAGCGGGTGGCGATAACGACCTTCGCCTCCAACGTCGCCCGGACCCGCGCAGTGGCGGATGGTGCCGCGGCCGCGAAACGTCATGTCGTGGTTGTAGGCAGGGCCATGCGCCGGGTCATTCAAGCCGCCAAGGAAACGGGATTTCTGCCGGAAGAGATGGAATTTCTGGACGAGGAGGATTACGGCCATCTGCCGCCGGACAAGGTGGTGGCTCTGTGCACGGGGAGCCAAGGTGAATCCCGCGCGGCGCTGGCGCGGATAGCCTCTGAAAGCCATCCCAACGTCGCCTTCTCCAAAGGCGATCTGGTAATCTTCTCGTCACGGACGATACCCGGCAATGAAAAAGCCGTCACCAAGGTCCAAAACAGCCTGGTCGATCTTGGCGTCGGAGTGATAACGGATCGTGAAGCGCTGGTTCATACGTCGGGCCACCCACGGCGTGGCGAACTGGAAAAACTCTATCGCTGGCTGAAGCCTCAAGCGGCGATACCCATGCATGGTGAGATCAGGCATCTGGAAAGCCATGCAGCATTGGCCAGATCGTTTGGCGTTAAAACGGCCATAGCGGCAAGAAATGGCATGATCGTGCGACTGTTGCCTGGTCCGGCTGAAATTGTCGATGATGCGCCGTCCGGCCGGCTGTTCCGGGACGGCAGGTTGATTGTTGAAGCGGATGACCCTTCGATCAGGTCGCGACGCAAACTCGGCATGGCAGGGATGATTGCCGTATCCTTGGTGCTTAATCGCAAGGGCCAGCTGATGTCCGATCCGCTGGTCGCCATGGAGGGCGTTCCCAATGTTGATGAGTTTGGCGATCCGCTCCATGAGCTTATCCTCGATACCGTGGCCGGGACAATCGAAAGCATTCCTCGGCCGCGCCGCAAGGACGACGCCCTTGTCGGCGAAGCGGTCAGGCGGAGTGTCCGCGCGGCAATAAATCAGGTCTGGGGCAAAAGGCCGGCTTGTTCCGTGCTCGTCTCCGTCGTCTAGTTCCGGTGCGCGAACCCGCAGGGCGCCGATTGCAGAATTCGTTTCAGCCGTCGCCGGTCTGGGGAGATCTCTGACCGAAATGAATAAGGATCGAATTCAAATGATCGGACGGCTCAATCATGTGGCGATAGCGGTCACAGACCTCGAGGACGCTGTCAAAGTCTACCGCGACCGTCTTGGCGCGGCGGTTTCAGGCGTCCGACCCCAACCGGACCATGGCGTAACGACGGTTTTTGTCGAGCTGCCAAATACCAAGATCGAACTTCTTGAGCCGCTCGGCCCGGATTCACCGATCGAGAAATTCCTTGAGCGTAATCCGGCCGGCGGAATTCACCATTTGTGCTACGAGGTGGAAGATATTATCGCGGCGCGCGATAAGCTGATGTCGGAAGGGGCACGGGTTCTCGGCGATGGCGAACCGAGGATCGGCGCCCACGGGCTGCCTGTCTTGTTCCTACACCCGAAGGATTTTTGCGGCACGCTGGTCGAGCTAGAAGAGGTTAAGCCGGCGGCGGGCGCGAGGAGATGAGTCCGGTTTTCGCGGTGGCCATCTATTTTATTTGCTGGTGGATGGTGTTCTTCATCGTCCTTCCGTTCGGAGCGAAAACTCAGGATGAAGCGGGCGAGATAGAGCCGGGATCTGCCGAAAGCGCCCCTATGGAGCCAAAACTCATTCGCAAAATTCTTATCACGACTGCCGCGGCCACATGTCTCTTTGCCGGCATCTATATCGTCATGGCATATGAGTTGCTGACTCTCCAAGATATTCCGTTCATGCCGCACTATGGCGGTTTTTGACCCATCATTCCTCCCGCAAGGCAAAAAAAAGCAAGGTCCGAAAGACCTTGCAAGATCACGTCGTTTGTTCCTCTTTCTCCTTGAACGCGAACGCCCTAGCTATGAAACCGAACCGGTTCCAAGGAGGCGATCAAGGAGATGCTGCAAGCGCGGGCCAATGTTCGCCCGATGCGCCGGGAACGTCCTTCCTCCCAAGACCTGGACCTCTCCTTGCCGCAAGTCGAGATAACCTCGCGGCCGGTCCATGAGCCCTTCACGAGCTGTTACAGTAAATTACCGAAACCGCTCGGAAATGTCATCACGCTTCTTCATGTTTTTTGATTTTTCACCGTATTCCGGGGTTTCTTTGCACTGGAATGACCGTATGACTGAAATAAAATATGAACATCTGCACAGGCAGAAGGTGTGGATTAGCCCGAATTTAAGCCAGTAATCGTAAACTCACGGGCATGTTCAGCCGCACCCGAGCAAACCATCTGATTGCCGTACGGTTTTTCACAGGCGCTTTTGTTGTGCTCGCCGCGGTTTGGCCGTCGCCTTTGAAAAGCGATTCAATGCAGCCGGACGCGGGGTCCTCGCCCGCGCAGTTATGGTCAAATGAGGCACATTTGGCAGGCACTGCCCGGCGGGATGGTGGCTGCCCGAACGACAGAAGCAGCGGCGTGTTCAAGAGCCGTGGAAGAGAAGTTCCGCCCGCGCCGCCGCGGTATAGAACGCCATACAGCGGTGACCCGGCGCCTGCGGACCTCGACCGAAGTGAAGTCGGCGCCGGGCGGCGGCCAAAAATCGAAGTCGATATACGTCTTGGGCGGAGGACGGCCGCCGGCCATCACGTCCGCCTTTCGACAAGCGGGCGGATCGCCTCCGGACAAACCTCCGAAGAGGTCGCGGATCGTACTCATTCCCGTCTTCGGGATTGCCTGAATCCCGAGAAATAGTTATTAGCGGCTGAATGCCGGCTCCCCAATCGTAAATTAGACCCTCTTCGGAGCGGTATGCGAACAGGGTTCGTGCTTGCGCCCTACGTGGCTCGCCAAGGATTGGTCATGCGCCTCAGCAACTATTTTTTGCCCCTTCTTCGTGATGATCCGAAGGAAGCGGAAATCGTGTCCCATAAATTGATGCTGCGCGCCGGCATGATCCGTCAGGCCAGTGCCGGCATCTATTCCTGGCTTCCGCTTGGCCACAAGGTCTTGCGAAAAGTCGAGCAGATCGTCCGCGAGGAACAGGATAAGGCCGGGGCGATTGAGCTGCTTATGCCGACAATACAATCGGCGGATTTGTGGCGCGAAAGCGATCGCTATGACGATTATGGGAAGGAAATGCTCAGAATATCGGATCGGCACGGCCGGGAGATGCTCTATGGTCCGACGAATGAGGAACTGATTACCGATATCTTCCGCGCCGCCGCGAAGTCCTACCGGGACGTGCCGCGCATCCTCTACCATATTCAATGGAAGTTCCGCGATGAGATCAGGCCGCGGTTCGGCGTGATGCGCGGACGCGAGTTCTTGATGAAGGACTCCTATTCCTTTGATTTGGATAAAGAAAGCGCACGGCATTCCTATAATAAGATGTTTGTGGCCTATCTTAGAACATTTGAGCGAATGGGACTCAAATCCATTCCAATGGCAGCCGACACCGGACCCATCGGTGGCGATCTCAGTCATGAATTCATCATCCTTGCGGATACGGGGGAAAGCGAGGTTTTTTGTCACAGCGACTTAATGGCGATGACCGCGCCAGGCGACGAGGTGGATTTGGACGGAGATCTGGAGCCGATCATTTCCGAGTGGACCAGCAAATACGCCGCAACGATCGACAAACATGACAAGGGTCGGTTCAAAGCCGAAGTTCCGAAGAAAAAGCAGATTTCGGCAAGGGGGATCGAAGTCGGCCATATTTTCTACTTCGGATCGAAGTATTCCGATCCGATGAACTGCGTGGTCCAAGGCACTGATGGCGAGCAGATCAAGCTCGAATGCGGTTCCTACGGCATCGGCGTGTCGCGGCTTGTGGGCGCGATTATCGAAGCGAGCCACGATGAGAATGGCATTGTATGGCCGGAGTCCGTGGCTCCTTATAAGGTGGCGCTTGTCAATCTGAAATCCGGTGACAAGAAAACTGATAAAGTCTGCGACGATCTCTACAATAAGCTCAGCGGCGCAGGCACCGAAATATTGTATCATGACACGGATGAGCGTGCCGGCGCCAAATTTGCGGCAATGGATCTGATCGGGTTGCCGTGGCAGCTTATCGTGGGGCCGCGCGGGCTGAAGGACGGCGTTGTCGAACTCAAATGCCGCCGGACGGGCGAGCGGCAGTCTTTGTCTCCGGAAGATTCGATCAATCATCTCGTCTGGCAAAAGAAGCGCGTTGACGGAGGGTGAAAGGCTGAACAGGGATCATGGCCAATAACGCCGACACACTTCCGTTCGCGCCATTTGAATGGATGCTGGCGCTGCGTTATCTGCGGGCGCGGCGGAAAGAGGGATTCATATCCGTTATCGCCGGCTTTTCCTTTCTCGGCATCATGCTCGGCGTGGCGACGCTGATCATTGTCATGGCGGTCATGAACGGTTTCCGGAACGAGCTGTTCGCCAAGATTCTCGGATTGAACGGCCATATGGTCGTACATAAGGTTGAGGGTCCGTTTACCGACTATGATGCGGTCGCGGAGCGACTGCGTAAAGTCGCCGGGGTGAGAAACGTCGTCCCCCTTATCGAGGGACAGACAATGATCTCCACAAACGTTCAGGCGACCGGCGCTCTTGTTCGCGGTCTCTCCGGGGCGGAGCTTAAGCGGCTTCCCTCGATTGCCGATAATATCCGCTTTGGCTCGCTGGACGGATTTGACGGCAAGCGAGTTCTCGCCATCGGCACCCGGCTCGCGAATGCGATGGGCGTTCATATCGGCGATTCCGTGACTCTGGTCGCTCCGAGAGGCGCGGCGACGCCCTTCGGAACCGCTCCCCGCGTCCAGCGCTACCCGATCGCCGCGATTTTCGAAATCGGCATGTCGGAATATGACAGTAGCATCGTGTTCATGCCTCTCGCGGAAGCACAGCGCTATTTCCGCAAGCCCGGCCAGGTTAATGCGATTGAGATCCTTATCGACAGTCCGGACAATGTCGACAATGCTCGTGATCCGGTCTTGGCGGCCGCCGGCTCCGGTTTCGCGCTGAGCGACTGGCGGCAGACCAATTCAAGCTTTTTTAACGCGCTTCAGGTTGAGCGCAATGTAATGTTCCTGATCCTGACATTGATCGTGCTGGTCGCGGCGCTGAACATCATCTCGGGACTGATCATGCTGGTGAAGGACAAGGGCCGGGATATCGCCGTCCTGCGGACCATGGGTGCCACCCGCGGAGCGGTGATGCGGGTTTTCTTTATCACCGGCGCAAGTATCGGCGTCGTCGGCACACTTGCGGGGTTCTTGCTTGGCGTTGCCGTCTGCGTCAATATCGAATCCCTCCGGCAATTTGTCAGCTATCTCGCCAATACGGAGGTGTTTTCGCCAGAGCTCTATTATTTGTCACAGATGCCGGCGGAGATGGAAACGGGTGAGGTGGTCTCGGTCGTTTTGATGGCGTTGACATTGTCCGTCCTGGCGACGATCTATCCATCGTGGCGGGCCTCCCGGCTGGACCCCGTCGAGGCGCTTCGCTACGAATAGGCAGGACCCTGCATTGACCTCCCCTCATCGGCCGGTATTGCGGCTCAGAGACGTCTACCAGACCTTCCGGCAGGGTCATCGGGAGATCCACGTCCTGAGATGCGCATCCGCTGATTTCTATGAGGGCCAGGCGGTCGCGCTTGTGGGCCCCTCGGGCGCCGGTAAATCGTCTTTGCTTCATATTGTCGGATTGCTTGAAATGCCGGACCGCGGCGCAGTCATTCTCCACGAGCAGGATTGTATCGCCCTTTCAGACGATGAGCGTACCCGTCTTAGGCGGACCGAATTTGGCTTTATCTATCAATTCCATCAGCTATTGCCGGAATTCAACGCGCTGGAAAACGTTGTCCTGCCGCAATTGATACGCGGCGCGCCCAAAGGACATGCCGAAGCGCGGGCTCGCTATTTGCTGGAAAGCCTGGGCCTAAGCGAGCGCGCCGATCACCGCCCGGCGGAGCTTTCGGGCGGGGAGCAGCAGCGCGTTGCGATCGCCCGGTCGATTGCCAACGGACCCAAGGTGCTCCTTGCCGACGAGCCGACAGGGAATCTCGACCCGAAGACGGCGGAAGGCGTTTTTCTTCAGCTCATCGATCTTGTGCGCACGAGCAAGCTCGCGGCAATTATCGCCACTCACAACCTTGCCCTGGCCGCTCGGATGGACCGGGTGCTGCGTCTCGAAAACGGTCAACTTATCGAAGATACCGAGGCGGTGAAGCAGGCGTGAAGCGCGGCGAAAACCACATCGCCCGCGGGCGGCGCAAAGCAATTCGTCACAGTTCGTGGTTCGCCTCGCCCCTACCGAACGGGTGTCAGCTACAGAGGCACCAGCTATAGGTAACTTTTCCGGTCCGCATCGATCAGGGTCAGGGGGCATGCCTGGCAGCACTCCCGCTTTTCGGCAAGGTGGCGCGTTCAAGGAGGGTGGTATATGACCGGAGCCAACCGGACCGTTTTGGGGAGACTGGCTTTTGGTGTAGTAATCTTTTGGATCGAGTGACTCCGGATGGGCGGCGGCTTTCACATTCTATAGTCAGATGAGGTAATGACGATGGCCTATGAAGGCATGATTGCGGAGACCATTTCTATCAACGGAGATAAGAATGAGCCCATCTCGGCCTATGTCGCCAGGCCGTTAGGACCGGGTCCCTTCCCCGGTATCGTCCTTATTCATCACGCGCCCGGCTGGGACGAGTGGTACCGCGAGACGACCCGCAAATTCGCCCATCACGGCTATGCAGCCATCTCTCACAACCTCTATCACCGCGCCGGCCCGGGCAAAGCCGATGATGTCGCCGCCAAGGTGCGCGCCGAGGGCGGCGTCCCCGACGCCCAGGTCATTGGCGACACAGAAGGCGCAGTGGCATGGCTGCGGGCGCAACCTTATCACAACGGCAAAGTCGGTGTGCTCGGCACCTGCTCCGGCGGTCGGCATACCTTTCTCTATGCCTGCCATACCAACAGCATCGACGCTGCCGTCGAGCTTTGGGGCGGACGCGTGGTGATGAGTGAAGAGGAGTTGACGGAAAAGCAGCCTACCGCCCCGATCGCGTTTACGAAGGATCTTTCCTGCCCATTGCTCGGCCTGTTCGGCAATGAGGATCGCTCACCGAGTCCTGAACAGGTGAACGAGCACGAGGCCGCGCTCAAAAAACATGGCAAGGATTACGAGTTCCATCGCTATGACGGCGCCGGCCACGGCTTCTTCTATTACGACCGGCCGATGTATCGCGTCGAGCAGGCGCTGGATGGTTGGCAAAAGGTTTTCGCGTTCCTACAAAAGCACCTGGCCCGATAGGCGCGGCGATGTGTACCTCGATCGTCGAGATCGTAAATGCGGAGGGCGCCGGCAAGGGCGAGGAGGGATGGTTCGCGCTCACACACTCGGTGGTGTCCTACGACCATCCGCACCACGCCTTGCTGGAAGAGGCCATCACCATCGATTTCGTCAACCAGGCACTCGGACCGGGCGCGCGGGCCGCGGTTGAGCTGACGCTTGAGTCGGCCAAAGCGCTCAGCGGTGCGCTTGTCCGGGCGATCGCCGCTGCCGATATT
>CAYWBS010000025.1:0-14379 GCA_964456215.1 uncultured Hyphomicrobiaceae bacterium | reverse complement strand
CGGACGCATGCTTCACAGACGATTTGGCTATTGTTTTGAGAGCCCCCGCGGAAGCAGCTATCCGGCAATTCTGAACGGCCACCAGATCTGGCCAATGGTCCCAATAACCGTCGAAGGGGGCGGCGGGCCGATCCGGGTCCTGCCGTTCGAACAGGACCATGGCGACATAACCTCCCTCGGACTTCGCTTCGGCGGCATTGCCTATTCCAGCGATCTCGTCGATTTGCCGGAGCGCTCGCTTGCGGCGTTAACGGATCTAGACATCTGGATCGTCGATGCGCTGCGCTATGCGCGTCACCCGAGCCATTTCAATGTCGATGACGCCCTTAGATGGATCGAACGGCTTCAGCCGAGACGGGCGGTGCTTACCAACATGTTCGTCGACCTTGACTACGAAACGCTCAAGGCGGAGCTGCCGGATCATGTCGAGCCAGCCTATGACGGCATGGTCCTGCAGGCCTCGACGGCGTTTCCGGCTACACTTGTCGAAGCCGTCTGACGCCCCCTGGCCCGCTCTGGTCAAAACCGTTCCGTCCAGGGGCGCAGCTCCACTTCCCACGTCCACGCACTACGCGGCTGGCGCGCCACATGGAGGTAGCTCGCGGCGATAGCATCCGGATCGAGAAAACTA
Source organism: uncultured Hyphomicrobiaceae bacterium (assembly GCA_964456215.1). GTDB lineage: Bacteria > Pseudomonadota > Alphaproteobacteria > Rhizobiales > BFAS01 > MnTg02. The sequence goes on along the minus strand of CAYWBS010000025.1, from coordinate 13,748 downwards.
TCCGGTTTGTCCTCAGGTGCGGTACGAGCCGAGGAGGCAATGCCGCCATCGATGACGAAATGGGCGACGTGAATGCCCTTCGGTGCCATTTCCCGCGCCAGGGACTGCGCCATACCGCGGAGAGCGAATTTGCCCATCGCGAATGGCGCCGATTGCGGATAGCCCTTTATGCTCGCCGAGGCGCCGGTGAACAGAATCGCGCCGGCGCGCCGGGGCTCCATGCGCCTGACGGTTTCCTGGGCAACGAGAAAGCCGCCGAAGGCGGTCACTTCCAGGCTCTTTCTGACGTCGTCAGCCAACAGTGAGACAAAGGGTCCGCGCGTGCGAAAGCTGGGGTTGTAGACGACAATATCGAGCGGCGGCCCTTCGCGGTCCAAATTGGCGAACAGCGCCTTGACGGAGCCTTCATCGGCCGCGTCGCATTGATAGGCCGTGGCGCCCGTTTCCTCGCAAAGGCCGATTAATTTCTCCGTGTTTCGCGTTGCGAGAGAAACCTCAATATCCGATCTTGAGAAGAGCCGGGCGAGCGAAGCCGAAAGACCGGAGCCGGCACCGACAATGAGGGCATGTTCGGTCATCAGTGTGCTCTCCATGTGCCGGCGGACATTGACCTATCGGAATTAATGTTACTGAGTAAAATCGATCACCTTGCCGTTCTGAGCGAAGTCCGGCGACGCCATAACCAGAAATAGGTCGCTCAGCGCCTCCGGTGTCGGCAATCGCTCAGGGTCCTCACCAGGGAAAGCCTGCGCCCGCATGCCTGTCGCAATTGCGCCCGGTGACAGGAGATTTGCGTTGACGTTGGTCGACTCAACTTCATTTGCATAGGTCTTGACCAGAGTCTCCAAAGCCGCCTTCGAGACCGAATACGGTCCCCAATAGGCCCGGCAGCTCCGCGCCGAGCCGGATGTGACAAAGATCGCGCGCCCGGCGTCGGAGCGGCGCAGAAGGGGATCCAAGGTCCGAATCAGCTTCCAATTCGCCGTCAGGTTCGTGGCAAGTACGTTGTTCCAATCTTTTTCGGAAATGTGTCCGAGCGGCGACAGAGGGCCAAGCACACCGGCATTAGCCACAAAAATATCGAGCTTGCCCCAACGTTCATATACCGTCGGGCCGATCCCATCGATCTTGTCGCTTTTGGCGAGGTCGATCGGCAAAAGCGTGCAGGTTCCGCCCAGCGCCTGGATTTCATCATCCAATTCCTCCAGAGCGCCCTGCGTACGAGCCAGCAAGATGGTGTGAGCGCCTTCGCGTGCGAAAGCAAGGGCGACTGAGCGGCCGATACCACGCGAAGCGCCGGTAATGAGCACTATTCGGTTTTCAAATTGCTTATTGTCGGCCATGTGAAGAGGCTCCGAGCGCGCTGTGTCATATTCATTGAGTGACGGCGAACAAAAAGCCAAGTTTCGCTCGGCCAATTGATCGTGAAAAGACGTGAAGATACGCGGCGTCGGGAAAATTGCAATTCCATACGCAAGGCGGCGTGATCCGCCAGCTGTGAGGCGTCCCCCCGAAGAAGCCAATATCGTTTCTAAAACAATAAACTTTCCGGCGGCTAGCTCACAGAATGGACTATTTGGCCGTTTCCTTTGCGCGGTCGGACGCCTTGTCCGTTAGCTCTTCGGCCTTTTCCATGGCCTTACGGCCCATCTCCTTGGCCTGTTCCATCATCGGTTTCGCGGCTTCCTTCGCCTGCTCCGTAATTTCGCTTGCCTTATCGAGGGCCTGACGGCTCATTTCTTTTGCCTTTTCCATCATCGGACCAGCCTGCTCCCGCGCTTTTTCCGAGGTCTCAAGCATCTGCTCAAGCGCCTCAGCCGAAAGCGATTTGGTGCCCCTCCAAAGCTTGGTGAAAAACCCGGCATGCGGGCGGAGTTCGTCGACTGGGACCGCCTCGATGGTCTTAATCAGGTCCTTCTGATCTTGTCGTTCTTTTCCGTCCGCGAGCCGCTCGGGCGCTCCCGTGAAGAGGACGGTCGGCGTACAGGCCGTCACCACCGTCACGCCCTTTTTCCCCCAATCCGGATTTGCGATTTCGGTGTCCTCCGCAAAATAGATCTTCTGTCCAGCGATTTCCTGGCGAAGGATATTGCGGTCGATGACGGGCACGAAATGCCCGTTCTGAGCGATAATCTTCTTAAAGCGCGCATTGTCTGGATCTGGAAACTCAACGAATATCGTGATCGCGAGCGGATCCTCCGAAGCGAGAACATCATCGAGCGCCTGGTCGGTGCTTGAGACATGAGCGACGTTTTTTGCCCGTCCGAGCCCTTCTGGATCAATTTGTTGAAGATACTCGAACGTGCCGGTATTTCCGCTCTGCTGGGGAGGAAGAATAAACCGCAATTCCGAAGCGATCGATGAAATTTCCCCGAAGTTCGTGAAATCCTTGTTCTTGGTGACAAGAAACAGGCATTCGCGCGCAATATCGGTGCGGATCGTGGAAAACAGATCCTGACCGCCTAGCATCACATTCTCGAACGCAAAGACATCAAGTTGCGAAAACGCCAGCTCCCGCGGTGCGTCGGTCACCCGTTTGATATTTTCCCGCGAACCGTGAGAAGTCGTGCAGCGATAATTGAATTCTGCCTTTCTCAGTTGTTTCGTGAGAAGCGGGCAGAATTTGCTGTGATAAGCGCCTAATTCCCCTCCCGTGTTCACCGGCACCGCCGAAGCGGATTGCGTGGCGAGGCTGGATGAGAGTGCGAAAAGCGCAGCGCTCAGTACGAATTGTCTCACGGTTCCTCTCCTTAACTCAGACGCGGTTCATGCACATCATGGCGGTACTCCAGCTGGAGCCGAGACGCTTGCGGCGCCTTTTCCCTGAATGGGCAACCGAATTAATATGCTGGATCACTATCTTGATTATATGTTTTGACTTGCCACCATAATCCACAGCGCTGCAGCTCACATAAGGAACGTGCGGAGCAAAATAAAGGTGTATGCGAATAATTTTCAACTCCGCCGGCCAAAGCCATAGAGACACGCAAGGTCAAATCATCCGTCGCGGATCTCAGCCTGCTTCCGCCAGAAACGAAAGTTGTTTTTGGTGTGGCGGTCCTTCTCGGTCGCGAAGCGGTGTTGGATAATCGCCGGTGAAGCAGTGATCGGTAAATTTGGGAGATTTCGGATCACGCGCGCCATAGCCCATAGCCTTATAGATGCCATCGACGGAAAGAAATGCGAGCGAACTGGCTCCCATAAAATCCCGCATCCCCTCAAGGTCGTATTTCGCAGCCAGCAATTTATTCTGATCCGGCGTGTCGATCCCATAATAGTCGGGGTGCGCGATCGGCGGGCAAGCTATCCGCATATGAACTTCCGACGCGCCTGCCTCGTACATCATTTGCACGATCTTTACCGAGGTTGTTCCACGCACCACGCTGTCGTCGATAAGGACAACCTTTTTCCCGTTGACCGGCCCACGATTGGCACTGTGCTTTAATTTGACGCCGAGCTGCCTGATTTGCTGCTCCGGCTCGATGAAAGTGCGGCCAACATAATGATTGCGGATTATGCCGAGCTCGAACGGAAGTCCTGCCTGCTGCGCAAATCCGATCGCCGCCGGAACGCCGGAATCCGGGACCGGGATGACAACGTCAGCGTTGACGGGTGCTTCTATCGCAAGCTGAACTCCGAATTTCTTGCGCACGTCGTAAACGCACCGGCCACCGACGATGGAATCCGGGCGCGCGAAGTAAATATACTCGAAGATGCAGGGCCGCGGATCGCGCTTCGGGAAGGGGCGGTGCGACTCGATCCCATCCTTGCTAATGACGACAACTTCGCCATTATCGACTTCGCGGACGAATTCGGCGCCGATGATGTCGAGCGCGCAGGTCTCAGACGCCAAAACGGGAGATTCGCCGAGCTGGCCGAGGACAAGTGGCCTGATGCCGAGCGGATCACGTGCTCCGATCAACTTCTTATTCGTCATGCCGACAAATGCGTAAGCGCCCTCGATCTGGAGCAGCGCGTCGATGAAACGTTCAATGAAGCGCCTCTTGGTGCTCCGCGAGACTAAATGTAAAACAATCTCGGTATCGGACGTCGATTGGCAAATAGCGCCATCTTTTATCAGACGCTCGCGCACTGTCAGGGCGTTGGTCAAATTGCCATTGTGGCAAATTGCAAAACCGCCGGTGTCGAGATCAGCGAAGAGCGGCTGGACATTCCGCATGCTGGTCTCGCCGGTCGTCGAATAGCGAACATGGCCGATGGCCCTGTCGCCCTTAAGCCTGTCGATGACTGGCTGCTTGGTGAAATGGTCGCCGACAAGACCCAGACGGCGCTCATAGTTGAATTGCTTACCGTTGAAGGAGACGATCCCTGCCGCTTCCTGTCCGCGGTGTTGCAGTGCATGAAGCCCAAGTGCCGTCAGCGGCGCCGCGTCCGAATGGCCGAAAATGCCGAACACGCCACACTCTTCACGCAATTTGTCGCCGTTCAGATACAGAGTTCGGCTCATCCCGGAATGTTCGATTTGCCGGTCCCATTCCAGATTACGCATGTCGCCTCCACCAACCATTTTTCACCTCGCTCGTGAAACTAATTTCGTCTGAATTGCGAGCTTTCCATAAGCTGGTTCAATTTGCGCCGTTCTCCAGAACCGTAATCATTTCTGCGGTCAACGCCACTCCTCGCCGGTCCTACCGCCGCCTTTTGCTTTTCCGGTCCAAGTTGCTCATTGAAGCTTTTGTTGGGAATCACGTCCGCCGGGTTCTCGGGAAGCAGAGAGACAATCATTTCACCGGTTTGTTCAATGATCGGAAGCGACCGGGCTTCTTTGATCCATTGCGGCTGGTCGGATTTCGGAACGAGCCAGCTATAGAACAGATAAAGTATAACGACGAGAATCAAACCACGTCCCAGTCCAAAAATAAATCCGAGGGTGCGATCCAACGCGCCAACGCTGCTATCGAGAACGCGGTCAGCTATCCGCACGGTTATTAGACTAACTATGATGAGAACGATGATGAAAATAACCGATGCCAAAGCCACATCAGCCACAATTTGTGGCATTTGCGCCTGAAAATACTGCCGGACTTCGTCCTTGTATTGCGGCCAAACATAATAGGTCGCGACGGCTGCAACGGCCCAAGCCATGATAGAGAGGACCTCTCGCGTCAGACCACGCAGCATGGCGAGAAACCCGGATATAAACATTACGGCTATTAGGAAAATATCGAGCCAGGACAACGGCATGATCCAAGTCCTCTTTGACTTTACTTATAACACGATTCCGACCGCACGAGCAGGTCCCTGAGCACTATTGCCGACGGCCGGGCGTTTCCATCCGCTGCCGTCATCGCATTTCTATTGGAGCGCTGGGCACTCCGGCGCGAAACGGGCGTCACCGGCCGGCAAGATCATCACTGTCAAATGAGTCAAAATCCGGCTCCTTCGGCATTCGGAGCTTCTAGACTATAAGCGAATATGACTCAACTCGGCTAGGCTCTCTACGCATCAATCGCACGAAGGGAGGGTTCGCCAAGTTTGCCTGCCAAATCACTCAAATGATCCAGTCTCTCCAGAAGAATGACTTCGCCGTCAGATTCGACCTCGCCCCCCGCCGGCCCAATGGCAGATCTAAATCCGAGCTTTTGCGCTTCCTTAAGCCGGGCGGTCATATGGCCAACCGGACGTACTGCTCCAGAAAGACTGACCTCACCGAAGTAAACGCGATCGGCTGGCAGTGCAACATTTGTGAAGGAGGAAAGTAGTGCAGCCGCCGCCGCCAGATCAGCCGCCGGCTCGGTAAGACGCAGGCCGCCCGCCACGTTCAAATAGACATCATGGGCCGCAAACCGCAATCCACAGCGCGCCTCCAGGACGGCGAGAAGCATCGAAAGCCGGTTCGAATCCCAGCCGACGACAGCCCGGCGCGGCGTGCCGAGTGACGACGGTGCAACGAGCGCCTGGACGTCGACAAGGACCGGGCGGGTCCCTTCGATGCCGGCAAAAACGGCGGACCCCGGACTCGACCCCTCACGATTACCGAGAAAAAGCTCCGAGGGATTCGAGACTTCAACGAGACCACGTTCGCCCATTTCAAAGACGCCGATCTCATCGACGGGGCCGAAGCGGTTTTTTACCGCGCGCATAACCCGGTAGTGTCGGCCAGTGTCGCCTTCGAAATAAAGCACAGTATCCACGATGTGCTCGACGACTTTCGGTCCGGCGATCTGCCCGTCCTTGGTGACGTGACCGACAATAATAATGGCAGAATTTGTCTGCTTGGCGAAATGGATCAGGCCCTGCGTTGATGCCCGAACCTGGGAGACTGTTCCAGGTGCGGATTCAATAGCTTCAGTCCAAAGAGTTTGGATCGAGTCGACGATCACCAAATCCGGCGGAGTGCTGCTGCTAAGCGTTGTTAGAATGTCGGCAAGGTTCGTTTCAGCGGCAATGCCGGCGGGGGCATCCTCGAGCGCAAGACGTTTGGCGCGCAGGCGTATTTGGGCGGTTGCTTCCTCGCCAGTGAAATAAACGACGGACTTGCCCTGACGCGCCAGGAGAGCGGCAACTTGCAGCAAAAGCGTCGACTTGCCGATTCCGGGTTCGCCGCCGACCAAAATGGCCGATCCTGGAACCAGACCACCTCCCAGCAAATGGTCAAGTTCGCCGATCCCCGTGGCGAGGCGAGGTGTTTCCGCCGAGGCCCCTTTGAGAGATTCGAGAGCGACGACCCGCCCTTTTCGGATGCCGAGCCCGCCTGGACTTCGCGGGCCTGACTGCACGCCTTCCTCACTCAGCGTATTCCATTCGTTGCAAGCGCTGCAACGCCCGGCCCAGCGCATACTAACCGCACCACAGGAATTGCAAACATAGGCTCGCGACGGTTTTGCCAATTCAAACAGCCTCAATCAGCCCCGATATAGGCGCGCTGGTAGCGACCGCCGAGGCTTGTCAGGATTTCGTAGCTGATCGTCTGAGCTTGGGCCGCAAGATCATCGATCGTCACATGAGGTCCGATCAGTTCCACAAAAGCGCCTCGGGTTGCCAGATTTTTCGGAATATCCGTGACATCAATGGTAATGAGATCCATCGATACCCGGCCGACCAGCGGTGCGGGATATTCGCCGATATAGGCTGTGGCGCCTCTCTTATTGTCGCTGGCGCCGAGAACACGGAAAAAGCCGTCAGCGTAACCGATGGCGACCGTTGCGACACGGCTCGGCCGGCCAAATGAATAGCCGGCGCCATAGCCGACGGTCTCGCCGGGGCGGGGTTCGCGGATTTGTGCAATTCGGCCCTCAAGTTTGACAACCGGCTCCATAAAGCCCGCCTGGTCCAAAACAGCGTGGCCACCATAAAGCGCAATTCCGGCCCTGACCATGTCGAAATGATAGTCTGCCCCGAGAAAGATGCCCGCGGAATTTGCAAAGCTGGAAGGCACGCCGTCGAATTTCTGCCGCAGGTGATTGAACCGATCGAGTTGTTCGGCGTTTTTTGGAGATTCCGGCGTGTCGCCACACGCCAAGTGGCTCATGACAAGCTTTAGTTCGAATGATCGTAGAAGCACCTGTTTGGCACAAAGGATCTCCACCTGGTCACCGCCGAGTCCAAGACGGTTCATACCGGTATCGAAGTGTATTGCCGCTTTCAGCGCCGCCTCTTGCGATGCGCAAAACCGGGACCATTCCTCGATCTCGTCAAGGCTGTTGAGAACCGGTCTGATATCCAGCGCGGCAAAAAGCTTCGCGGTATCCGGAAACAACCCATCAAGAACGTACACCGCCGCCTGTCGGTTCACTGCGCGCAGCCGACGTGCTTCCCCAAGCGTGGCGACAAAAAAGGTCTGGCATCCCTCCCGCAAAAGCGCCGAAACAGCCGGTTCTAAGCCGATGCCATAGGCATTCGCCTTGACGACGGCGGCGCATTCAGCCGGCGCCGCGCGTTCTCTCAGTTGTTTGTAATTCGAGCGCAACGCACCGAGATCAATGGTGAGCAGGGCGGTCGCTTCCGCGGCAACAGAGTCCGAATGGGACTGGGAATTGGAAGATGCACTATTGGCTATCGTCAATAAGTCCGCTCCGGCAGATGATCATCGGGCATATAATTTGAGAACCGCGTGACGTTTGAGTCAAACTGAACTTTCACGGTTCCGGTAGGACCGTGCCGCTGCTTGCCGATTATCAATTCGGCCAGCCCATGCACCGCGGCCATTTCAGCCTGCCATTCGTTAAACTCGGCAGTACCCTCCCGGGGCTGGCGTCGTTCCAAATAATATTCCTCGCGGAAAACAAACATCACGACGTCAGCGTCCTGCTCGATGGAACCGGATTCCCTCAGATCCGCGAGTTGTGGCCGTTTGTCTTCGCGGTTTTCCACTTGCCGGGAAAGTTGCGATAGCGCGAGAATGGGCACACTGAGTTCCTTGGCAAGCGCTTTAAGGCTTGTGGTGATCTCCGAGACCTCCTGAACGCGGCCTTCCGAGGCCCGGCGGCTCGAGCCCGACAGCAGCTGTAGATAATCGATAACCAGGAGGCCGAGGCCCTTCTGCCGTTTCAAGCGGCGGGCACGGGCTGCAAGCTGGGCCACCGTGATGCCTCCGGTCTGATCGATATAGAGCGGCAGATGCTGCAGTTCTTGAGAAACAGCAACCAGCTTGGCGAATTCTTCTTCGTTGATCATCCCTCTGCGGATTTTTTCCGACGGTATGCCGGCCTGCTCGGAGATAATACGGGTGGCGAGCTGCTCCGATGACATTTCCAGGGAGAAAAAGCCAACAACACCTACCGAACCACTATTTTCGGCAGCAGCCTCCTGCTCCTCGCGAAGCTCGCGCGCGACGTTAAAAGCGATATTTGTCGCCAGCGCCGTCTTTCCCATCGAGGGCCGCCCGGCAACGATGATCAGATCGGAGGGCTGCAGACCGCCCATCTTGCGGTCAAGATCGGTGAGACTGGTGGCACGTCCAGACAAGCCGCCATCGCGCTGATAGGCGGCATTTGCCATTTCAATGGCGTGAGTCAGGGCTTCCGAGAAATCGGCGAAACCGGACCCGTACTTGCCATACTCCGCAAGATCGAAAAGCGCTTGCTCGGCATCTTCGATTTGTCTCGACGGCGGATGATCTATCGGAGAATCATATGCCGTATTAACCATATCCTCACCGATGATAATAAGATTCCTGCGCGTCGCCAGGTCGTAGATCGTCCGCCCGTAATCCTCGGCGCTGATCACGGTCGTAGCGTTCGCCGCAAGCCGCCCCAGATATTGAGGAACGGTGATCTCACCCAGCGCCGGTTCATTATCAAAGAATGACTTGAGAGTGATCGGTGACGCATGCTTGCCGGCTTGAACAAGCTTCGATGCCGTCTCGTAAATACGGGCGTGAAGCGGATCAAAGAAATGAATTGGGTCGAGAAAATTCGAGACTCTGTCGTGAGCCTCATTGTTGACGAGGATAGCTCCGAGAAGAGCTTGTTCGGCTTCGATATTGTGGGGCGCCGATCGGATCGGAAGATCATCCGAAATACTCGTATCGGCCTTGCGTTGCAGGAGCGTGTTCATGCGGCGAGTACTAGCCGATTCGTTCTGACACCGGCTCGCTTGTCCACCCAATCCCCGACATATGCAAGTTTTTGGCGCTACACTTCGTTTTGCGCTTGATTTTCCGGCGAACTTGGGGCGAGCGAATCTTATTCGCCCGCGAGACGCCGCGGAACCGATTGCTGGGCCTGGGCGCGGCGCATTCGTGTTTCGGTATGAAATTGATAGTCCCGTGTCAATGGAACAACAGTTTGGTCTTTTGCGAGCTGAATTTGGAATACCATCAGGTTTTGATAGCGAAACGCTGCTTCCGATCCGGCCAAATAGAACTCCCACATCCGGCAAAACCGCTCGTCAAGTCTGGGGTTTACTTCCCGGCAGGAGGTAAGAAAACGCTCACGCCAAAGCCGTAATGTTTCAGCGTAATGAAGCCGCAGGATCTCAATATCGGTGATCAGAAGTCCCGACCTCTCGATGGCGGGCATGACCTCGCTTAGCGCTGGGATGTAGCCGCCAGGGAAAATATATTTGGCAATAAAAGGATTGGTGACGGAAGGCGGATCAAAGCGGCCAATCGAATGGATAAGGGCGACGCCTCGATCAGTTAGAATGTCGTTTATTTTCTTGAAGAATTTCTTGTAGTGATTGGCGCCGACATGTTCAAACATGCCGACCGATACGATGCGATCAAAACGTTCGTTGATCTGCCGGTAGTCGCAAAGCTCAAAATGGACGGATTTTTCGAGCCCCCGCAAACATGCCCGCTCATTGCTGATCTTGAGCTGTTCCTCGCTGAGGGTGGCGCCTTTCACCGTCACATCCGCATTGTCGGCCAGATAGAGGCCGAGACCGCCCCAACCAGATCCGATATCCAGGACTTTTAGACCGTCGGTTAAAAGGAGTTTCGCGGCCAGATGGCGCTTCTTGGCATACTGCGCCTCCTCGAGGTCGGAATGATTTGATTCGAAATAGCCGCAGGAATATTGCCGGTCCTTGTCTAGGAAAAGGTCGTAAATAGCACCGTCGATGTCGTAATGGTGGGCGACGTTTTTCCGCGCACGTCTCAGATTGTTGAATTGCTGCACTGGTTTGAAAAGACGGCGCAGCAGCGTCTCCCCGTGAATCCGCCCCGCCACCGCACGATGGCGCGCATTGCTCAACACGAGCTCAAGGAAGTCATATATGGAGCCGCGCTCCATAACGAAGCGGCCATCCATATAAGCCTCGCCAAGATGGAGAGCCGGGTTTGTGACAAGCTGCAGTTCGAGCTTCTTGTCCTTTATGCGCGCTGTAACAGGCTCGCCCGTGCCATCGCCGAATTCGTGAATTCTTCTCGTGGCATCAATTAGGCTGAGATTGCCCTTAGAAACGATCCGGCTAAGCAAATGCTTTAGTGGTGCAAACATAGCAGTTTACAACAATTACTTTAAACTCGCGCCAGTCTGCCTCAGCGAGCTCGCGTAAATGTCCAACCAGACACTAATTTAAGCACTGGTCGATAGAGATTACAACATCTGGAAATCAATGGGGAAATGGCAATGATCTGGATCAATTCCGCCATAAGGACTTGAAAAAAGATGCACAATGACCGACGGGCCCGCCGGTCTGGCTCCGGCAATATCGCACACATTGCCCGTTTTGCGCTTAGTCGCTAAACTACGCTCCGGACTCATAACCAGTACGCAACTGTAGCCGCAAGACAGACTGCGGCAAGGTAGTTTTGTGCGAGCCTGTCATATCGGGTGGCGATCCGTCTGAAGTCCTTGAGCCGTCCGAACATGCGCTCAATCGCATTGCGGTCGCGGTAAAGATAGGGCGAGAAGCAATTCTTCCAGCGACGATTGGCCTTCGGCGGGATGTTCGGCATGACGCCGCGCGCTTCGACCTGCCGGCGGATGGCGTTGCTGTCATAGCCCTTGTCGCCATTGAGGATCGGGACATCGGGCATTTGCTCCAAAAGAAGATTTCCGGCCGTACAATCAGCCACTTGGCCACCCGTCAGCAATCAGGCGATAGGCCGGCACTCGCCATCGCTCAGGGCATGGATCTTCGTGGTCCGCCCACCGCGTGACCGGCCGATCGCCTGATTGCGCTCCCCCCTTTAGCGCCCGAGGCACAGCGGTGGGCCTTCACCGCGGAGCTGTCGATCAGAACCTGCGCCGGTGGTGGCCCGCCAGCCGACGCCAAGGCCTGAAAGATGTCGGTCCAAACACCCTTGGCGGCCCATCGTACGAAGCGGTTGTAAAGAGTTTTGTGCGGCCCGTAGATATCCGGCGCGTCGACCCAGCGGCCACCGGACTTCAGCACGTGAACAATCCCGCTGATCACCCGCCGGTCGTCAACCCGCGCAACGCCTCTCGTGTCTGTAGGAAGAAACGGCTCAAGCCGGGCAAATTGCGCATCCGTCAGCCAAAAATAGTCCCGAATCATCATCGGTCTCCCTTCGGAGACCGTGAATCATAAAACCAACGCTGACGGAATCCCTTTTATGGGTCCGGACCCTAAAGCCGCCTCCGCAAGCCCACCTAACTGCTTGGCCTGCGCGCTTGGACCTTTTCGTCCAAATCATCAGAAAATTGTAATTAACGTTGAAAACCATCCGTCAGTAAGAGAATTGCCCTCTCTTTCCGCCTCGGCAGCGCAGTTTTGGCAAACGAGGCCTGCACTCGACAGAGTATTCCTGGTCGCATCGCGGGCCAGGCAGCGGCTCCATCAAGCCGCCATCGAAGGTGGGCATTACTCGTGCGCCTTGTCGGTCTCTGGAGATTCCGAGGTTTTGTCCGCCTCCGCGAGTTCAGCATAATCATCGCTAAGCGCGGAGCGGGCTTCTTCGGCCAAGGCTTCGTCCTCAAAGATCTCTTCCGCTTCAGCACCGTCTGTTGGGGCCTGCAGGTCACCTTCGTCACGAATACTGGTTACGTCTTCGCCACGCGCCTGGCGCGCGGCTTCGTCTGCAGTGCGGGCAACATTAATCTGGATATTAGCTTCGACCTCGGGATGCAGGGTCAGGCGCACCTGATGGAGACCGAGTGTCTTGATCGCACGGTCAAGCCGGACTTGTCGGCGTTCTATCGCGCAGCCGCCGTCGGTAACGATTTCCGCGATGTCCCGTGTCGACACGGAACCGTAAAGTATCCCGGTGTCGCCAGCCTGACGGATAGCAACAAAAATCCCGCCGTCAATGCGCTCGGCGATCGTCGCCGCCTCACTTTTCTGCTCCAGATTTCTGGCTTCCAATTGCACACGGTCCTTTTCAAACCTTGCCATATTGGCCTTATTCGCGCGCAAAGCTTTTCCTTGCGGCAATAAGAAATTGCGGGCGTAGCCATCTTTCACTTTGACGACGTCTCCCATTTGACCAAGTCTGCCAATGCGCTCGAGAAGAATGACCTCCATAATTGCACTCCTTTCCAATATGCGTGCTTGCTGCCCACTCAGCCGCCGTCGGGTGAACGGGGGGTGGCGGGACTGCTCATCCGTTCCCTAAGTTTAAAGACGGGATCTCCGAGACCGACAATCGCGATAAGCAGCGAAATCCATCCAAAAACAATCAATCCGAAATAAACCGCAAAGATAAGAAGTGGACGTATCGCAAGGTTCCGCGAGATGGCATGTATGATCGCCAGGCCGAGAAGGACATAGGCAAAAAAATACGCTGCAACGAAACCGGTTGCCAAGAGCCCATAAAAGCCGGGCAAGAAAGTCGCCAAAACAGATGCAGAGAACGCGAAAACGAAATTTCGCGGATAATTGAGCTGTGAAATATCGGGCCAGGGGCGGGAAAGTCTTCCGGACGTATGCACGATGCGCGCCGAAAGGTATAAGTTCACGACGACGCCGAGCATCCACACGACAGCGGACGCCGCAGGCAGCATCCAAACGAATAAGTCCCGATAATTCCCGAACACCGATTTCGAGAACGGCTTCTGTGCCCCGTCCGAAAGACCTTGTAGGATTGTTCGGTTCAAAATTTCATTAATCGACGTCTTGTAACTTTCGAGGTCTTGGCCAAGGAGCAAGACGCTCACGGTCGCCATAAATCCGGCGATGAGCGTCGCCCAAGCGATAATACGACCGAAAGGGTACCATTCAGTGGTTGTCGATGGCTCGGAGGCGACGGCTTCACCGGCCTGGACAGGCACCTCGCGGCGGAGATTTGCGAGAAAGCAAAAAAGGATGGCGGGCAACGCGAGAGTGAAAGTGTAGCCGAGCGCGCTCTTGACCCCAAGCATCGGTATGACGATTGTCAA
>CAYWBS010000024.1:0-14420 GCA_964456215.1 uncultured Hyphomicrobiaceae bacterium | reverse complement strand
TAAATGACGATTGGTTTGTTAAGACGAATACGGGGATGATGGGCGTCATTCCTGCTTGGAAATTGCAAGACATAATTGAGGGTGCGGAAATGAAGCCGGTCATTGATGACGCAAAACAGGCGGCAGAAGAAGCCGCCAAAAAAAGCTCCGATGTCGAACTCGATGTTGCAGATTTCACAAAACGTACCGCTAAAAAGAAGGGCACTAATCCCCGTCAAAAAGAGGATTTCAATCGTCTGCTAGGCGCGGCAGTGCAAACGCCGAAACAAGACGATCAAACATAGCAGCCGGATTTTTCCGCATATTGTAGCGGAACGAAAATTCAGCGGTATATTTCCAAAGGTGCTTGCCGGAGACATGCACGTGCGTTCCGCGAATGCTGTTTTTTAGCCGCGACCAATATCCTTCGACGCTGTTTGTATGGGCATCTCCGCGCACGAATTCATAGCTGCCATGGGCAACGGTTTGATGATCATACCCAAGTTTGGCCAGCGCATTATATGACCTGAATTCGTCTGTGCTAATTTTACTGCCCGGTCTAACGTTCGATTTAATAATGCCTTCGATTGTTGTTGCGAACACGTCAGGGATTGTCCCGGCGCGAGCGTTACCGCCACGCTCAATCAAGCCAAGCACGATAGATTTGTTGGCTGCACCGCGACCGACCTTGCTTGTGCTTTTTGCGATTGCCCTTTGGGCCTTTGTTCTTTTGCGCGGTTTACCGCCGACATAGCTTTCGTCGATCTCCACATGGCCGGAGAGCGGACCACCTTGCCCTGAGATATCAGCGACGGCCATCAGCTTGCGAAGCGCATGAGCCATGCGCCAAGCACATTTGTAAGTGCAGCCGATCTGCCTTTCCAATTCTTTGGCCGCAACGCCATGGCGGGTGCTGGTCATTAGATACATGGCAAAGAACCAGCTCGTCAGTGGCGTGCGGGACTTCTCGAAAATGGTTCCGACGCATGGGAAAATGTGATGGCCGCAATGCTGGCATGAATAGCCACGGCGCTTGCCCATGCGGTGGAATTTTGACTGGCGCTCACAGGCCGGACATTCGAATTCCGTGCCGCCGTAGCGCATCTCCATAATCTTGTCGAGGCATGCGCCGTCGTCAGGATATTCTCTCTGAAACTCTTTGAAGGTGTATTTCGACATGACGACCTCTATTCACTTCGGCCCAAAATGGTTTCAGGATCAAAGCCGACCGGAAGCCATTCAGGCTCGTGCTCAAATGCAAGAATTCCATAAGCGACTCCAAGATTCACAGCAGAGGAGATCAGGTAGCCGAGGGCTGGTGGATTACTGCGGAAGTTCACCAACCAAACATTTTCGGCTAGCCGTACAACACTTCTATCGAAGTCTGGTGCTGTTTGTGCGCGGTTAAGGAATGTTCGCCAAGCATCTCTTTCCGGCGGAATACTCGCAACAAATAAGGAGCTATGCATGATATCCTCCCTTCATACTTGTAATATAGGATATCATTATACTTGTTTCAAGGGGATAAACGCGAATTCATTCAGTTGTTAGTTTTTGTTGTCAAAGGGAATTTGGCTGCCATCGCCATCGAATATCGACGTTCTCCCTCGCACCTTTGGGAGGGGACCAAAATGAAAAAACACATCCGGTGAAGAGTTCTGTCTTCCGCGCGAAGTTCACCGCCGGACAAGGACCGCGTAGTGAGTGAGCTCGATGCGGAACTAAAGCTCATCTGCAGCCGGATCGAGGAACTCAGCGCAAGCAGCAGGCAACAAGACCCGGATGCCCCGTCTCGGACTTCCTTCGCGCGTCGGGTTTGGACAATCAAGTCGGCAAATTCAATAACAGGCCCGGCCGAAGCGCGTGCGCCGCTCATCAAAAAAAGCAGGGATGGCCGTTGGAGCATTTGGCGCGGTATTTGAAATACCACTCCAAGAGCGCATCCATCGGCATCGGCTTGGCAATCAGGAACCCCTGCACCTCGTCTACTCCGACACGGGAGATGTAGTCCCAATCATCGCGCGTTTCGACGCCCTCGGCGACGATGCGCAAGCCAAGATTCCTGGCGAGCGCGACAGTGGCTTCCACGCTTGCCTTGGCGCGAGCGTTCGATGCCGCCATATGGACGAAGGAGCGATCAATTTTGAGCTCGTTGAACGGGTATTCTTGAAGATGCTCTATATTTGAATAACCGGTTCCAAAATCGTCGATTGAGAGGTCAAATCCCATTATCCCGAGGCGCGCCAGCACTTCCACCGGAATGGCGTTTTCCTCCGCAAGCCGGCTCTCGGCGATTTCGAAGATGAAATCCGACCTGCGCAAGCCTTTTGCGTCGACTTGAGCGGCAATATCATCCGGTAGAGAAAGATTGGTCAGAACATTGACGCTGATATTGACGGCCACCTTGAATTTGAGGCGCAATCTGCGCCAGCGCGCGGCGTCCTCAATGGCGGGTCGGAGAATTAGGCCCGTCAAATCCTCGATCAGGTCGCTATTCTCAGCGAGTGCGATGAATTGCTCCGGGCCGATGATTCCGAGATCGGGACGATTCCATCGCGCCAAAGCTTCGGCGCCGGCGATCCTGCCGGTCGCCATACATATCTTGGGCTGGTAATGGACCACAATCTCATCATTTGCGATGGCCGATCGCAGCTCTGATGCCGTGAAGACATTCACGGGCACGGGCTCAAGATTGCCGAGATGACTGCCCGACGTCAGAATCAGCCGGTCCAGATCATCAAAATTCAAAGGCTTGTTGAGCGCGCCAACGATATTGAGATCGTGCTTTTGCGCAATGTGTCTGGCAAGCGACAAGACTGTCTCGTGCTCGCCGCTCAGAATGGCGATGGGGCCTTTAAAGTCACGCAGCTTCAGCATCCGCAGGAGCTGCACGCCATCCATCTCAGGCCTGTTTAGATCGCACCATATAAAATCCACATTAGCGTCCTGCGAGTCGATGTGGCGCAGCGCTTCGCTGCGATTTGAAGCGCAAGCGACCTGAACCGCGTCGCGGCTGCGGAAATAGGATTCAGCCACCGCGCGCAATATCGGATCGTCGTCAGCAATGAGAACCGACCAAATCTTTTCGGTGTGCCCTGGGGAGGTCCGAGCGACCTGGCCGGTCGGATGCAACTCTGGCATGATCGTTATCGCTTTCGCTTGCGTGTCCTAGTGACGTGATGCAGCAGAACCGCAACGAAACTATCGTAAGCCGTGCAAGTCTGTACGAAGTGTATTTGGTGCAGATTAATTTCGCGTTAGATTTGGCACCGGGTATCGGCGGCTTGAACGCGTCGCGACCGTCACGATCGGATTTGTTGCTTAATCAGTATTTAATTCGTGGCCTGCTTGGGGATTACCATGGTCCGGCCTTGGAATAATCCATGACCAATCAATATCTCCGAAATCGGCTGCGCATCGCGCAACCATGTCAATACCGGCCCGCTGGCGAGGTGGCATAACGGCCGGGAAACGCGCAGGTTGGTGCAGGGCGCCGGATAGCCGATGGGAAGGCGTGCATTTGAAGAACGTAAATATATTCTTTTTTCAAGCGGGTTCGTTTTTTGTCTTCGCGGCGGCGCTGTTCTCCGGCGCGGCGGAACGGAGTTGGGCACGGCCCGCCGTCAGCCTTCAAACGAAATACTATTCAGTCACGGGTACCACATTCGCCGAGTTAAAGGCGCAAATGAATAAGTACGGACCGAAGGGGTTTTGGGCCTATACGAGCTGGTACGTGCGCTGGTCGGAAGGCTGCCGCGTGGAAGTCGCCGTCACCTATACGCTCCCGCGCTGGCAGAACCAGCACCAGGCCACGGCAAAGACACAGGAGATCTGGAACGGCATGATTGAGCGGCTGAAATTTCACGAAAAAGGCCACGCCGAACACGCCATCAGCGCCGGCAATGAAATAGAACGCTCCGGCTGCAGGGGTGATCCTAGATCGATCATTCAAAAATGGGCGCGACAGGACGCGATCTATGACCGGCGCACCCGCCATGGAATCGGACAAGGCGTCACACTGCCTTAGAGGTCACGGTCCTTAAACCGGAGTTGGGGCATTTGCCGGTTACGTTCCTGCTTCGCACGCCGCGGGACACATTCCGTCTTTCCGCCGAAATGCCGGGATCCTTGTCGGACGGGCAAGCCGCTCCACCATATGGTTTCCCGGAAATTTTCTCCCGTTAACGCCGCCTATTTGACGATCTCGTACGGCATAAAGGCGATCGCCCAATCCTCAAGATTGGCTGTCGCGCCGCCGCGCCGGCCCGTCAGGAAACGTCATATCTCATGGGCGAGATTCATCAGGTAGTTGGCGGGCGAGCGCTCCGGCTCGAAGCCCTTTGAGAGCCTTTCATCGGAGCCGACGTGCCGCTTGATTGGAAAGTCTTGTGGCATGATGATCGAGACAAGGGTGCCCTTGCCGAGCGGCTCGGTGGCCCGAAACCAATCGAACCCATAGCCGGGACCCGGTATTCTGATTTTTTCATTGGCGGCGACCCTGCCGACGCTTTGTGCCGTCACGAATTTGTTGGGAAATATCTGCGTAACCTTGCCGTTGGCGTCGACATCCACGATCACCAGACGGCCGGAAATGTTGCTCGTAAATTCGAAGACATAGCGCTCACCAAGCTTAATGCGATTGCCGGTCTCCGACCTGGCGCCGTCCTGCAACGCAAATCTGGCGGCGACTTGTCCCCTGGCGGAGTCGAGCGCTGCCTTGATCGTGCTCAAGGCCTGGGCGGCGAGCTCGCGCTGCGCGGTGACATTTTCAGGCGGAAGAACGGTCTCTCCGGCGTTACCGGCTCAACTCTCGCCACGGCCTCGCGTATCCATTTGGACAGGGCCGAAACACGCGTATAAACGCCATAATTCCGGGGTTCGGCGCAGCCGATCCCCCAGCTTACGACCCCCACCTGATAGGGACACCCTGCCTTGTCGAACGCCACCAACGGTCCGCCGCTGTCGCCCTGGCACGAGTCCTGCCAGCCCTGTTCATAGCCGGCGCAGATCTGTCCGTCGCCGATCTTGTCATGGGCGTAGCGCCGGGCGCATGTTTTTTGTTCGACGACCGGCAATCCGACTTCCTGCAGCGTGCTGGAGCCGGCCTTGAACAAGCTGCCGTCACTATGCCGGAAGAATTTCAAATCGCTGGAATGGTCGACGGAGAGGCGTCCGAATCCGGCGACCATCACGGCGGCATTTGCCGTCGCCTCCGGATCCGATTGCCGCGACATCGAGATGCGCATTCGCGGTCCGGACCATGGCCGCGCCAGCTTGATGAGGGCGATATCGAAACCGGTGGTTCGGGGGTTGCTATAATTTTTGTGAATTCGGACATCGGCGATCTGGCGCTTATTGCCGGGCTGGAAACTTTCCAGATGGTCGACGCCGATGACTGCCTCGACGATCAGGCCGTATTTATCCACCCAGCGGCCGTTGGTGTTCTTGGTCAAGTCCCTAGCGCAATGGGCCGCTGTCAGAACCCAGCTTGGAGAGATCATCGTTCCGCCGCAAAAATAAACGGCCTGGAGGCGCCTTCGATCAAACGCTCTGAGAGCCACCTGACCCGGCCAATTGGTGATCTTGGCGTCCGTTCCGTTGATGACTTTTGCCTGGGCCTGGCTTTCGCGGTTTCCGCCGGGACAGAACTTGTTGACGATGTTTTCGCGTTCAGACTTTTCGTCGGCCGCGGCCTCGCCGGGAGCAATCATCGCCGCGAAAACGCAGACGATGAGCACGGCGACCCACTCTATGAAACGCCGCCGTCTTGCCTTGCCCGCGAAATCGTAAGAGCGGCGAGGGTGGGGCAAGGTCTTGGGCCGCTGCCTGAACGTTACAGTGGTTGCCGGATGGGGAACATGGCGCTCTGTCCGTATTTGCGGGACCGAATTGGTTTGCTCACACGACGTTTGCAAGTCGTGGCGACACATGAGAACTTTCATATTCATCCTCCACTGCAATCCCCTTAACAAAAAAGATGTCCGACTCGCCAATGATTCTGTAAATCTTGGGCCGTACCTTGTTCAATCGAGAGCTGCAAAACCGTTGGCGGCTTCCATCATTATTCGTATGATTAGGCTGCAAGACCTTACGATTTGCAGTGCAATCGGATCCGATCACTGTCCAGGCAACGGAGTCCGGGCTTTGTTGCGAGGTGGTGGGCCCGACCCTATTCTTGAAGTTCAAATCGGCGACACTCTTAAGTCAATTATTTCCAAAGTTTCTACGCGTTTGTACCAGAGTTCGAAAATGTCGCGCCAGCAAACAAACTCCAATCCCCCTGGGAGGGGGCGCATGGCGGCGACAATGATCGCCGTCGTTGCCGGTATTGCGGCCGGCGCCGGCGCCGGCCTGGCATCGCCGCTTGAACGGGCGGGCGAGGCACCGCTTCATGCGCCGCAGCAGTCAACGCCCACGGCAAAAACCGGTCCGGAGGCCCGAACCGTAGGCGGCAAGAAACGCCATGACGGCAGGATTCTGAACGAGGCCTTGTCGTCGGCGGGCCGGGTTGCCGCGTTGACCGCGCTAGCGTGGGATAAAATAAACAGGGGCTTCCCCGTCGCCGGCGCGCTATTGGCCCTTGAAGCGCTTTCCAACGCAACGGACGGAGCCCGGCTCCGGGCTGAAGAGAGCCAATGGGGAGCGGTCATCGCCGTTCTTGAAGCCGGATTGCGCGCCAGCCGCGAGCGGGCGCTTTTGTCGGGACATGAGGGTGCGGTCTATTGCGTCGCGGTCGGCCTGGACGGCAAATGGCTCGTTACCGGGTCGGCCGACAAGACGGCGCGAATTTGGGATGTCGAGACCGGCAAGGCCCGCCTTGTGCTCAAGGGGCATGAGAGCGCGGTGCGCAGCGTCGCGGTCAGCCCGGACGGTGCGCGTATCATCACCGGTTCGGAGGATTTGACGGCGCGGATCTGGGATACGGCGACGGGTGAGGAGCTTGTCCGCCTCAAGGGACATCGGGGAAGCGTTCTAAGCGTTGCCTGGAGCCCGGATGGCGAATATGTCTTCACCGGCGGCGGGGACGATAGCGTTCGCATCTGGAATACGGCGACCGGTGAGGAGCTTGCCGTCCTCAAGGGCCATCATGGCAGTGTCGGGAGCATTGCCGTCAGTCCGGACGGGTCGTGGTTCGTCACAGGTTCCGACGACGCGACGGCGCGCGTTTGGAGCGCCGGAGGCGGGCGGGCGCTTGCCGTCCTCAAGGGCGATGAGGGCGCCATTTACGGCGTCGCGATCTCCCCTCACGGAGCGCGGCATATCGTTACCGCTTCGAAGGATGGCTCGGTCCGTATCTGGGACTCGAAGACCGGCGATGAGCTTTCCGCGATCAAGAGCCATCGTGACGGTAATTTGAGCCTTGCCGTCGGCCCCGAAGGCAGGTTGATTGTAACCGGATCCGCCGGCAATAGCGTGCGTATCCGCGATATCGAGACGGGCAAGGAGCGAGCAACGCTCACCGGCCACCAAGGGGCGGTCCATGATGTCGCCATAAGCAGGGACGGGACGTGGGTTGTCAGCGTCTCGGCAGATCGCACGGCACGCATATGGACCACAAAAACCAGCGAAGAGCTTGTCACGCTTCGGGGCCATGGCGACAGCCTCACCCGCGTTACCATGAGTGCGAATGGCAACAGAATCGTCACCGCCTCCGACGACAGGTCCGTCCGTGTCTGGGACGCCGAAAAGGGGAAAGAGCTCGCCGTGCTGAAGGGGCACGGCGGTCCGATCCTGAGCATTGCCATGAGCGCGGACGGCAAGCGGATCGTTACCGGCTCGGCGGACAAGAGCGCACGTCTTTGGGACGCGGAGACCGGCGCCGAATACGCCGTTCTTAACGGTCACGCGGCGGCGGTGACGGCCGTTGCGATAAGCCCGGACGGGAGCTGGATCATAACCGGTTCGGAAGATCATACGGCTGGAATCTGGGATGGCGAGACCGGCGGGGAACGGGCGCGGCTCGGTGGCCATCAAGACAGCGTCTCTGCGGTGGCTGTAAGTCCGGATGGCCGTTGGGCGGCTACAGGATCGCGCGATGGCACGACACGAATATGGAATATGCCGGCCGGTAAGCAACGCTTCGTCCTCGAAAGCGGCGCAATCTATAGCCTGGCCGTGAGCTCCGACGGCAGGCGCCTTATCACCGGTTCATGGGATAAGACAGCGCGGATCTGGGATGTCAGAACGAGCAAGAAGCTTGCCACGCTCCGGGGCCATCAGGGCGCCATCTATGATGTGGCAATAAGTCCTGACCGCAGTTGGGTCGTCACCGGGTCCGGAGACAATGTAGCGCGCATTTGGGACGCTGCGACAGGAAAGGAACGCGTCGCGCTCATAGGCCATGAACGCCCCGTCCATAGCGTGGCCGTAAGCGCGGACGGGACGCGCATCGTCACCGGCTCGTGGGATAAGACGGCCCGTATTTGGGATGCGAGGACCGGCAGGACGCTCGCCGTGCTCAGGGGCCATAAGGGTGCCGTCAACGAAGTTGCTCTGAGTCCCGACGGAGCGCGGGTTGTCACCGCCTCGACGGACAATACGGCACGCATCTGGAGGAGCGTTCCGGCATCGGTCGGAGATCTCGCCGCTTATGCAAGAAACGTAGTGCCGCGGTGTCTCACCATCCGTGAACGCGCGGAGTTCGGCATTGATCCCACCCCTCCCGAATGGTGCCGCGAATTGCAAAAATGGCCCTATGACGCAGTCTCCGAACTGATGCGTGCCAAAGACGAGCTTGCAGAAGGCCGCGTCGAGGCGGCGAAGGCGCTCCTTGACGGCCTGCGCGAGAAATCCCCGCTTCTGAAACAACGGATTGACGAGTTGTGGGCTGCCCATTTTATGGCTGCGGCCGATAGACATCTCGAAGCCGGAGAGAACGGGCGGGCAATTGAGGCCTATACCCGTTTTCTGTCGGCAGCGGAGGGTCACGCCGCATTCGAGCGGCAGGCGCCGCCGGCGATTTTGAGGCGCGGTCTCGCCCACTACCGTCAAAATTCGTTCGCCGCGGCACGTTCCGACTTTCGCCGGAGCGCGGCTCTCGGTCAAGAAAAGGCCGGCCAGTGGCTTTGGGCGGCTGTTAACGGGACTGCGGACAAGCTATACGCCGATGGCAAGACCGCGGCCGCGCTCGTTGCGATGCTCGGCAATTTTGGCCGCCTCGGCGACGAGGACCGGCGATATGTCAAAACCGTTAACCTGAAAACGTCGCTGTGGCGCTTGAGCTATTCCGTGTCGGAGATTTTTGCGGAAATCGGGAAGCCGGTCGCCGCCGAAAGGCGCGGGCCGGAAAACCAGTGTGACCGCCTCGCCGCCCATGCCAACGATCCGTTCAAGAGGACGCGCGGCGTTCCGTTCAAGAATATCAAGGCCGAAGCCGCGATATCCGTCTGCACCGACATCATCAATACCAGTCCCGATGAACCGCGTTTCTATCTGCAGCGGGCGCGCGCTTACGCAAAAGCGCGGCAATACAAAAAGGAAGCACGGGATCTGGAGATTGCCATGGCCAAGGGCTATCCGATGGCATTCAACAATATGGGGTATGCCTATTTGCAGGGCAACGGCGTCAATATGAGCATGGAAAGAGGCGCAGACCTTTATCTGGAGACGTTTAACAGGATCGTGCGCTGTTGCGGCGCGCCCGTCGCCCGCCATCTCATCTCGCTTCGAAAGGCGATGGAGCGTGAGGCGGCCGATTTCCGTTCAGCCGGGCAGATGCTTCTCGACTGGGCCGCGCGACTTGGCGATCCTGACGCGCATCTGTCGCTTGCGGCATTGCACGCGGTGGGCGAACTGCCGGTCAGGGAAGCGCTTGGCGATTGGCGTGCCACTGCTTATTATCATTTGAGAATTGCGGAAAAACTGCTGATGCTCGCTGAAAGCAAACGGTCTGCTGAAAAGGCCGGCAGGGACGCACAGGCAATGGCTTCAACATTGCCCGAAGCTAAAATCAAATCTCTCGACAATGCCGTGGCAAGTTGGCGGAGCGAGACTTTCGCCACGCTTCCGCCATGGATCTGGAAATAGGGGCATTTTCCCTGGCAGGCGGGTTGGCGTTCTGTTTGCACTTCTCCCCCGCTGGGATAGTGCGGTCCAAAATCCACCTGACACAATCTTTGATGATAGGCTCGGGAGCGGACTAGATACATGCCCAATCCGCCTGTTGTGACAAATGGTTGATTGTCCCGACATCTAATGCCATCATTTTGAGGCCCGCTGACGAAGGCGTACGAGATTTCGTCGGGCCGGGCTGACCGGAATCTGATTTTGAGTTCCAATTAGTATGGCGTGGGGACTCATGGAAATGACAGTTCACCATTTTACAATGGTGGCGAGCCTGGTGACGCGGGTAAACGTCCAGGCGCGCGGCCTATCCGACTGCCCTCATGTCAGCTTGCCCTGTGCCGGACTTTGCGCAAGACGCGATGCCGGCATTGCGCCGGCGAACGCGCTTCCAGCGGTCTGACCGGAGGCGCGGGTGAGCAGATTCATCAGTTTCAGTTTTCTCAAAAAGGACTCCACGGTTTGGCCTGAATGGCCTGGCCGCCCTATTGCGAAACGGTCGAACGCATCGGATGGCCTGGAGACGGTTGCCGGGGCGGACCTTTATGCCATTCTTCAGATTGAGTGCGACGCGTCGCAAAGCGAGATCAGGGACGCCTATAGAAAGCTCGCGAAATCCCTGCATCCCGATTTGGTGAAAACAAGCGAGACCGGCGAAGAGGGAATTAAGAGAATCAATGCCGCCTATCGGATTTTGGGAAATCCGGATCAGCGCGCCAAATATAACAAGTTCAGGCAGGCAGGCGTATCGTCCGGCCTGGGCACCGGCCGGAAACGTGGTGTGCAATTGCGCGTCGTCATTCCGTCAATCGCCCTGCTCGGCTCTCTGACGGCAGGAATCGCGATGGCCCATTTCTGGTTTGCGAATATCGAAGGCCGCGGTATCGCCGCCATCGACAGTCTCGATCCTTTCGCGAGCCGTCGAAAGTCCGAAAGGCCGCCGGCGGCCGGCCCATCAGTTGTCATTGCCCTTAGATCCCCGGTGGCCAAGCCCGACTCATTGCCGCCCACCGGGCCGGCGCGGATTTTATCGAATGGCGGCCAGCATCCGCGCGGAGGCGCACATTCTCCCGGAAGGGACGCCGCGGATGCTTCGTCGCATGCCGATCAAATGGCGTGGATGGCTGCCGAACGGGAAGGCGCCAGGGCGGCGTATCGCGCATATCTGGAAGCCTATCCGCGCGGGCGATATGCGACTCGAGCGCGAAACAAGCTCGCCTTTGTCGAAACGGTGGAGAGAAAATTGGCGGAGGACGATGCCGACTGGTCGATCGCCGAACGGCATGATACAGCCCCTTCCTATAGGGCCTATCTGAAAGCCCACCCGCGTGGACGCCATGCCGCCGCGGCGCTGCGCAAGCTCGTCGCCGAGACGGCGGTGAAGCGCATATCAGCCCTCTTGGGGCGGGCGGGCAAAGAACGGGAAATTCAAACTCCGCAGTTGCTACCTCTCGGAGAAGCTTTCGGCCGGCAGTGGCTGCCTGCCTATCAGTCCTTTATGGAACCTGAAATCGGCCACCGCTGAGGATCTCTCGGAGGCGGGCGGGCGCTCATTGTGCCGAACCGTTGCCCTGGAGTGTTTCCAGGAAAAGCGGGCACCGGTTTTCCGTCCGGAAACACGAAAATTAAAAAGCTCAGAGTGTTTGAGCGATTCAACGAAAAGCGAAAACAACAAATACGCGATGCCTGAATACGGGTTAAAGCGGATCTTCGATGCGTGTGGGGCTGACATGGATTGAATGAAATGCCAGAGTTAGTGGGTAGGCATGGCGAAAGGGGGGTGAGATGACGGTCGCTCATTCGCGATCAGATGACGAGGCGTGGTCCGGCCCGGTTCTCTCGGTGCGCGGTTTGTCTTATTCCTACGGCGCCAAGAAAGCATTGGATGCCGTTCAGTTCGAGATCGCGCGCGGCCGGTTTATGGCGCTTCTCGGTCCAAACGGCGCCGGCAAGACCACGCTTATCTCGCTGATCACCCGGCTCTTCGTTTCCCGTCATGGGCATATCGAGATTGCCGGTCTCGATCTGGCGAGTGCCGGAAACCGCGCCCTTGCATCCCTCGGTGTCGTCTTTCAGCAGGCTTCGCTCGATCTTGATCTCACGGTCCGCCAGAACCTCAGATATTTTGCGTCGCTGCAAGGCCTCGCCCGGCATGAGGCGGAAGAGCGCATGACGGAAGCCCTCGCCACACTGGATATGGCGGAGCGGATCGATGAAAAGGTGCGTGTTTTGAACGGCGGCCATCGACGGCGCGTCGAGATCGCCCGGGCGATCCTGCACCGCCCGGCGATATTGCTGCTGGATGAGGCGACCGTCGGTCTCGATGTTCCGTCGCGAACCTCGATCGTCCGCCACATTCACCGCCTCGTTCGCGAAGAGGGCATGGCGGTTTTGTGGGCCACCCATCTGATTGATGAAATCGAGCCGGACGATGTTCTGATCGTTCTGCATCACGGGCGCATCGTCGAGAGCGGAACCATGGCTGATGTCGTGCACAGGTCGGGCGAGGCGACTTTGGACGCGGCGTTCAGAAGCCTCATCAGCAAGAGCCAAGAGGCCGCATGACCGCCCGCCATTATGCGCTGGCCTTCGCGGGCGTCGTCCGCCGCGAGCTGCTGCGATTTTTTCAGCAAAAAGAGCGGCTTTTCGCCGCCCTTGTGAGGCCTCTCGTCTGGCTGCTGATATTCGCGGCCGGTTTCAGGGCGGCGCTCGGCATTTCGATCATCCCGCCATATGAAACCTATATCACTTATGACGTCTATATCGTGCCCGGCCTCATTGCCATGATCCAGCTCTTCAACGGCATGCAGAGTTCGCTATCGATGGTGTACGACCGCGAGATGGGCTCAATGCGGGTTCTTCTGGTGACGCCGCTGCCGCGCGGTTTCCTGTTGATCTCGCGGCTCTTTGCCGGCGTCGCGGTGTCGCTGCTCCAGGTTTATATCTTTCTGTTGATCGCCTATTTCTTCGAGATTGAAATGCTGCTGCCGGGGTATGTCGCGCTGTTGCCGGCGCTTGTGCTCACGGGCATGATGCTCGGCGCGCTCGGCATGCTGTTGTCGTCAACGATCAAGCAGCTCGAGAACTTCGCGGGCATCATGAATTTCGTGATCTTCCCCATGTTCTTTGCATCCTCCGCGCTCTACCCTCTTTGGAAGATCCAGGAGTCGAGCCTGATTCTCTACCATATCTGCAACCTGAACCCATTCACCTATGCAGTGGAACTGATCCGCTTCGCGCCTTATCTGAAGATCAACGTAAGCGCGCTGCTGATTGTCGCAGGGACTTTCCTGCTGTTCCTCAGCGCGGCAATTCTCGCCTACGACCCTTCCAGAGGCATTCGGCACCGCAGAACGAATGGTTAGGCCTGCCCGTTAAGTTGCGCGACCGTTCGGCGGTGGGATATTTCCCGAATTGCGCTGTGGCTGGGGATATTCGGCCTCGGCCACGCCCACTTTGTTTGCTATAGGTCGCTGGGAGAAGACCTTGCAAAACATTTTGAGAACCGTGACCCAACTTCTAAGCCCTGAGGAACTCGAAGCGGAGTTCCGCGCGATCGGCGCGGGGCGCTATCATTCGCTGCACCCTTTTCACAAGCTGTTGCATGGCGGCAGGCTGAATAAGGGTCAGGTCCAGGCTTGGGCGCTGAACCGTTTTTGCTATCAGACCGCCATCCCGCGCAAGGATGCCGCGCTCATCAGCCGCACATTCGACCGCGATCTGCGCCGCGAGTGGATTCGCCGGATCACCGACCATGACGGCACGGGTGACGATGAGGGCGGGATCCAGCGCTGGCTGGCGCTCACGGACGGATTGGGGCTCGACCGCGACTATGTCATATCCCTGGAAGGGGCGTTGCCCGCGACCCGCTTCGCCGTCGAGGCTTATGTGCATTTCGTGCGCGAGATGACGCTGCTCGAAGCCGTGGCCTCCTCCCTGACGGAACTCTTTGCCCCAAGCATCCATAGGGAGCGGATTGCCGGCATGCTCGAGAACTATGATTTTATCGACGAGAGCGTGATGAAATATTTTCGCCGCCGTCTCGACCAGGCCCCGCGTGATGTCTCCTTTGCCCTCGACTACGTGAAACGGCACGCCACCACGCCTGCCGAGCAGGCGGCGGTGAAAGCGGCGCTCATTTTCAAATGCAATGTACTGTGGGCGCAGCTCGACGCGCTCTATTTCGCTTATGTCGAGCCGGGCTTTCTTCCACCCGGCGCCTTTGCGCCGGATCGGGCGGGCCATGACTCTTCGGAGCACAAAGATGGCTGACGCGCACGAAAAGCGACGGCTCGTCATTTCCGCTGCATCGCGGCCGGCGCTGCCGCGCTTTGTCAAGTTCCGCCAGGATAAGCAACGGGACCGTTGGGTGCTTCTCA
>CAYWBS010000023.1:0-14618 GCA_964456215.1 uncultured Hyphomicrobiaceae bacterium | reverse complement strand
GACATCGCGGATGATCGCCAGCAAGGTGTCGGAATTTGCGTTATACAATCGCTCGTCAAGATATACTTCCGGCGGCTCGGGCAACTCGGCTAGAGTGAGACGCGCCGTTTGCACCGCCCGCAATGCCGGGGAGCACAAAACAAGCCTGGGCGACAGGCTTATCGATTGCATATAGGCGCCCATTGCCGGCGCTGCGTCCTCCCCGCGCGGCGCCAGTGGGCGATCGAAATCGTCGTCGCCGGATTCCTGCCAGCTCGATTTGGCGTGGCGGAAGAGGGAGAGCGTCAACACGCGGTGTTTCTCACAAAAAGTTTCATTTTCGCCGGCGCAACGGTTCGATGACGAATTACTGGCCGCGCTTGGCGCGCGAAGCGAACCGAACGGCTTCCTCGGCGGCGCGGAAAAGTGCGTGCGCCTTGTTAACGCACTCGGCCTGTTCATTTGCCGGCACGGAATCTGCGACGATGCCCGCACCCGCCTGCACATACATTACGCCGTCCTTTATGAGCGAGGTTCTGAGAACGATGCAGCTGTCCATGTTGCCGTCCGCCGAAAAATAGCCGACGCAGCCCGCATATATGCCGCGTTTTTCCTTTTCAAGCTCGTCGATGATTTCCATGGCCCGCACTTTTGGAGCCCCGGAAACCGTACCTGCCGGAAAACCAGCCATCAAAGCATCGATCGCATCCTTTTCGGGATCGAGTTCGGCGACAACGTTAGAGACGATATGCATGACATGGCTGTAATATTCGAGAAAGAAGCTGTCCGTCACCTCGACGGTGCCAATTTTCGCGACCCGGCCCGCATCGTTTCGCCCCAGATCCAGAAGCATCAAATGCTCGGCGCGCTCCTTGGGATCGGCGAGGAGATCGTTTGCCAGGACTTCGTCCTCGATAGTTGTCTGCCCGCGCGGCCGGGTCCCGGCAATCGGCCGTATCGTGACTTCGCCATCGCGGACGCGGACAAGGATTTCCGGACTGGATCCCACGACCGCGAAATCGTCGAATTGCAGATAG
Organism: uncultured Hyphomicrobiaceae bacterium; assembly: GCA_964456215.1. Classification (GTDB taxonomy): domain Bacteria; phylum Pseudomonadota; class Alphaproteobacteria; order Rhizobiales; family BFAS01; genus MnTg02. Next base: position 13,602 of record CAYWBS010000023.1, on the reverse strand, counting down.
TAGAGATAAGGTGACGGGTTGGTGCGCCGGAGGGCACGGTACAGAGCGAATGGCGGCAAGGCAAAGGGCGCCGAAAAGCGCTGGCTGAGCACCACCTGGAATATGTCGCCGGCGCGGATATAGCTCTTCGCCCTATTGACGATCCGCTTATAGTCATTCTCGGTTGTGTTGGAACGGGGTTTGGCGAGCACGATTTCACTGGCATCGACTTCCGGCAAGTGGGGCAGGGGCTCCTCAAGCCGGGCCACAGCCTGGAACAGGCGGTCCGCCGCGCGACTATAGGCGGTCTTGGCAGAATTTTTTTTACCCGGCCGGACCGGTGTCACGATAGTGATTTCGTCTTTGACGGAGTCGAATATGACGATCATCGTCGGCCGCGCAAGAACGCTGTCGGGCAGACCGATCGGGTCCGGATTTACGTTTGGCAGATCTTCGATCAGGCGGACCGCATCATAACCGATATATCCAAAAATGCCGGCGGACATCGGTGGCAATGGCTCCGGCAATTCAATACGAGAGTCTTCAATCAGGCTTCTTAAAGCCTGAAGCGGCTCTTGCGCCATCTTGCGGAAACTGGACCTTTTGCTCTTTGGGGCGGTGTTGACTTCGCACATCGCGCCGCTGGCGCGCCAGATGAGATCCGGATCGAAACCAATGATCGAATAGCGGCCGCGAAATGCGCCGCCTTCAACGGACTCCAGCAAGAAACTATTCGGCTTGTCGTTGGCAAGCTTCAGGAAAGCCGAAACGGGCGTTTCCAGATCTGCAACGAGGCGCGTCCAGACAACTTGCGGCTGATCCGACTCGTAGAGACGCTTGAACTGGTCGTAACCGGGCTCAATTAGGCCGGCCGACTGACCGTGCGGCATGAGCGTCAATATAAACCCCTCCGTGAGGAATTTACCGGTCCCTGTTCCCGCCCCGTCAGAACATTGTAGGTCGATGTGTTGACGTTTACGCTATACATTCTCTGGAGTTCGGTTACGTATTGGGTAAATAGATCGCTCGCCAACTGCGGTTGCAGTTGTTGTTTCAATTTTTTCGTTTGCTTGTCAGTCAGCGCCTCCGGCAGATCGATCTTCGTCATTTGGAAGATGATGCGCTCTTCGCCGGAAGCGGCACGCGCCGATCCGAACCCGTCCCTGGCAAGGGCGAACGCCTGACCCAGCGCGGCCGCGGTCAGCGCCTTCGAGGATCCGGTTCTGGTAAGTGGTTTCGACGTCTTGACTTCAGCGCCGAAAGATTTGGCGGCTGCTTCAAGCGATTTTCCGCCTCGCAATTCCTTCAGCACTTCTGCGGACTTTTTTGCCATTCGAGAGCGAACTTCCGCCTTCTTCCAATTCTCGGCAACTTCTGCCTTTTCCGTATCAAACGGTTTCAATTTGCTGGCCGTTACCTCGGCAACATTGAACCACACAAAGTTGCCGTTGCCGGCATCGACTGGATCGTTCTCGACGCCGACATCGCTCGCAAATGCGGATCGAACCACGACGTTTACGGCCGGAACCCCTTCGATTTGTTTGCCACCCGGCGCTTTCCCGCGGTTGTCCACGGCATTAATTTCCATGAAGCCGAGATTATGCTCCTCGGAGATCTCTTTCAGCGTTTTTCCCGAAGCTCGGGCGTCTTCGATGGTGTCATGAAGGTCAAGCGCGTCGTTGCGTGCTTTTTCGAGCGTCAGCCGATCGGTGATTTCAGACTTCACATCCTCAAACTTTTTGACCTTACTCGGCTCGATCTTCGTAACCTTGACGATCACGGTGCTCAGCCGGCCCTCGACGGGTTTGCTGAATTCGTCTTTCTTCAGTGAAAAAGCAGCTTGCCGCACCTTTTCGTCCGGCAATGCGTCGCTCGTCAGCAATCCCAGATCGATTTCGGTTTCCTTGAACCCATGGGCCTTGGCCACCTCGACGAAACTCATCCCCGAAGCGAGAGCCTGATAGGCCTTTTCGGCATCAGACAGGTTTTTAAAAGCGATTTGCAGAATATGCCGGCGCTCCGGGTTTATGTAGTGGTCCTTCGCGGCATCATACGCCCGCTTTACATCGTCCTCTGAGATCTTGATGCCTTGTCTGAGTGTTTCCGGGCGGAGAATCAGCAGCCTCAATTTTCGATATTCCGGTGCTGTAAAAATGTGGTGATGGCTGTCGTAATATTCTTTGAGTTTGCCGTCATCGGGCGGTTCGATTTTTCCGATTGCCGATGTCGGGAGGACTAAATACCGCAACGTCCTTTTTTCGCTATTGAAGCGTTCGACGGCGTTCAAAAGCGCCTTGGATGCCTCAATGTCGTTGATGACGGCCTCGACCATTTGCCGGCGCACGGAATCCTGGCGGCGGTCCGCGATAAATTGTTTTTCCGTAATGCCGTTTGCGCGAAGGATTTGTTCGAAAGTCGTCCGGCTAAAAGCACCGGTTGAATCCTGAAAGGCCCGCTCATTCTTTATCAAGTCCAAGATCGCGCCATCCGAGATGCCGAGATTGAGGTCGGAAGCGTGACGGTCGAGCGAAGCATTGGTGATGAGCTGGTTTAAAACGCGGGCGTCGAGGCCGAGGACCCGCGCCTCTTCCGTCGAGAGTGGGCGCTGCATCCGGGCGCTCAGGTTTCTGATCTCGTTTTGAAATGCCCTTTGATACTCATCCGCCGAGATCTTAATATCGCCGACCGTCGCGACGGTACTCCGCCCAAAGCCGCCGAAAATATCGGCAATACCCCAAACTGCAAAACTCAGGACAAGCAGCCCGATGAATATTTTGGCGACCCAGCTTGCCGCGCCTTTTCTCAGCGTATTCAGCATTTCATTGATTGTTTCTTTATGGCTTCAACAAGTTCATTGATTTTGATTGGGCGATAAGCCATGGATGAAGATTGGCGATATCATAGGTATCAAAGTTTAAACGGGCAAGATGCGCAACTGCTCCAGCGCTTCCATATTCCCGTAATTTTGACATGCGCACGTAACTGAAAAAACAATGATCTGCTTTCCCGACACGAAAACATCAAGCGATTTATACCGGAACAATTGGCAGGACCTGCTGAAATGACGGAGATTCGACCACTTGTCGCGGGCAATTGGAAAATGAACGGGCTGAGAGAATCCGCTTCAGAGCTGTTGGCGATCAGGGATAAGCTGGCTGACGATACCTTTTTACCGGATGCAGACGTCCTGATCTGCCCCCCGGCGACGCTCATTCAGTCTTTTGCGGAACTCGTTGCCGATTCGCCCTTGGGTATCGGCGGCCAGGATTGCCATAGCGAAATCTCAGGGGCGCATACGGGCGACATTTCAGCGGAAATGTTGGCCGACAGTGGCGCGGTGGCAGTGATTGTCGGGCACTCGGAACGGCGCCAGGACCACCGGGAGCGGGACAACGAAGTCTACCTGAAGGCGCTTGCCGCCCATCGCGCCGGACTGACGGCCATTATCTGCATTGGTGAAACGGAAAGCGAACGCCGGTCCAATCACACATTGGATGTGGTGAGACGCCAACTTCACGGCTCCCTGCCGTCAAGTTCGCTGGCATTCAATACGGTCATCGCCTACGAGCCCGTCTGGGCTATAGGTACCGGGCTGACGCCGACGGCCGATGACATAAAGGATGTGCATCGTGCGATTCGCCGGGAACTTGCCGTAATCGTCGACCAGGGCTTTGCAGACCGCACGCCGATCCTTTATGGCGGCTCCGTAAAGGCGAGCAATGCCGCGGAACTCTTGTGCATTGAGAATGTCAACGGTTCGCTTGTCGGCGGCGCGAGCCTGACGGCTGAAAGTTTTTTGGGCATTTTGTCCACTTATTCAAACTATCCTGCCTAGGCGGTCATCTCAGCGACATAGTTCAGCGGGAATTCTGGAGTATCAATCGTCAATGGTCAGAGTGTTTCGGACGTCCCCGCGGCGGAAGGTTGGAATGGGATTAGTGCAGAGTTTACGAATGATTGGCATGAGCAGAGACGCAGTGCGCCGCTGGCCGCCCGTGTCTGGGCGGGGCTTTGGCGGCGACGGGCTTTCTCGGACGGCTGGCTGCAAGAAAATTCCGGGCGAATTCAGGCGGGAATTGCGCGGACGCGCCCTTGCGGGTCTCTCCGCCATTTTGCTGGCGATTATGGCTGTCCCTTCAACGAGTTCCGGGGAGCCGTTGGATGAGGCGGCTTGCGCCCAACTTGGGGCAATTAGACAAAAGCACATGAAATCCGGCATCGAACAGACGTTCAAAAAAGGCGTCGAATGGGCCAAGGCCAACCTTTCCGAGGCTGCCCTGGCGGAAATCAAGGAATATCTGACGGTTGAAGATAAGCTTCTCTTCCGCTGCAAAGAAGTAGCTGCAAAAGTGAAGGCTCCGGAGGTATCGGAAAAGACTGATACCCGCAGCGCCACGACAGGCGCCAGCACAAAAACCATTATCAGCAAAACTCCCCTTCCGGTGCGGCCCAGCCGAGCCAGGCGTTAGCAATTTTCGCTGGCATGCGGCACGCCGCTCTGGCCATAACTCCGCCGATCGTGTAAGAACCGGCTTCTGCAAGGAGTTTGACGTATGTCGACCGTTCTTCTCGTTATTCACCTCATGATCGCCGCCGCATTGGTGGCAACTGTCCTGTTGCAACGCTCCGAAGGGGGCGCCCTGGGAATCGGCGGTGGCGGCGGTGGCGGCTTCATGACCGGCCGAGGTGCAGCCAATCTCCTGACCCGGGCCACGGCAATCCTGGCGGCGGCATTTTTCCTGACGAGTATTGCCCTGACACTTCTGGCGCGGCAGTCGGCCGGCCCGTCCACGATTCTCGATCGGATCAATTCGGGAAAGCCTGCGAGCCCGGTAAATGGGAAGGGAATTCTACCGCAACTTCAGCCCGCGAAGCCCGCAAAACCTGCAGAGCCCGCCGGACCCACGGTCCCGCAATCGCAATAAGGCGGTATGGAGCGCATCCGGCGTCTGCGCGGCGATCGGCAGGCGGCGCTACGGTCATGGTCCCCAGCGCTTATTTTGAGATCCGCAATTCCGAAAGTTTTTCACCGATGGAGTTGAAAGCGGACTGAAGCGCGGCGTTGTCCGATGCATCGTAATAATTCGAAGGCGACGATGCACAATTCCGGATAAGAGTCTTTGTGCTGCTGCTGGAAATTTGAAAGGCCACGGAAAAGATTGTTATCCCCACGGCTTTCATGTTTTCGCAAAGCGCCGCAGTCTGCGTGTTAGCGTTTGCGCCGGTATAGCCGTAGTTCATGGTATTGTCGCCGTCGGTCATCAGCACGACCGCCTTGACCCACTCATCATCGTCATAGGGTTTGACGTCAGTATACGGGATGTTTGGCGAAAGCAGCCTCCACGCCCAGGCCAGTCCTGCGGGGACATAGGTCCAGCCATTGGCGCTGAGATCGTCAATTTTTTGCTTGAGCACGGTAGGGTCATTCGAGAGCGGCAGCATTTCCTCGATGTCGCAGGGACCATAAATTCCGGTAATCTTGTTCGTCCCCGTTGCCGCCGCGTCATTCACATGATTAGGATCGTCGCGGTTGCGCACGCAGCCCTTCCAGGTCCCTGGATTCGATTTATAATAATTGCAATAATAATTGTTGCTCCAGCTATATTGACCGCCGGCAATCAGCTGACAGTAATAGTTGTCGTTGTTGTCCAGCTGCAACCAGCTCTCGCCTGCGTTTGCTGCATCGACATTGACAAAATCGGCAAACGGCACGATGCCCATTTTAACGGCATCCGCGGCATCCTCTCCCGTATAGAGATAATCGACAAGGTCTTTGCCCGAGGTGCGCAGCGTCGATATTTTACTTCCACCCATCGAGCCGGTGGTATCCAGGGCCAGCACGACTTCGAGCTTCTTGGCCTTCAATGTAACCTCATTGGAGGCGGCAACATTGATGGTATTGATGCCCATGACGCCAAGAAATGACGTCTGGACCGTCCCGTTAATGGTGATGTTGATTTTTTTGTCGCCGATGACGATGCTGGGTTGGTTGATCTGCGCGTATGAGCCGGGTTTGAAATTCTCATTGAAATAGTCGTAGGCAAGCTGCGCGCGCGCATCCGCGTCAAGATTGAATGCCGAACCGGCCGCCAAGCCGGCCGCATCGATGGCGTTTGTCAGTTCCCTCTGCGTATTGAATGCGCGGCCGAAATCGACGGCAGAACCTACTATCGCGAAAAGCGGGATTGCAACAGCTCCAAATATGATGGCGACATTGCCGCGCCGGTCATGGGCAAAACGTCGGACGCCCCGAAGAGCGAGGGAAATAGTGTGTTCAAGTAGTTGGCCCATTTTCGACATCGACGCATACCCCGCGTAATTACACGGCGCCCATTATTACCGAAGGACCTTTCAACGGACCTAAAAAGATCGGTAAAATTTGCATAAATCAATTGGGGTGAAGGTTGTCTTTAAGGGTGTTTCAAATTGGAAACGAAGCGAAAAAAGCCGCCGAATGCGGGACGGGATGACCACCCTTCCTATCGCGCTTGATGTTCGCGGTCCGCTCCGGTGGAAGGACACTAAAGGCAAACGCCCGGGAGCCGATGGCTTCCGGGCGTGGCAGAAAGCGCGCTTTATCCCGCTATTTGGAAATCCTCAATTCCGCGAGTTTTTCCGCAATATTTCCAAAGGCCGCCTTAAGCGCCTCATTATCGGAGGCGTCATAGTAATTCTCTTTTTTGGAAGCGCAGTTCTGCATGAGCTGCTTCGTCGTGGCGGCGGATATCTGAAACGCAACCGAATAAATTGTCACGCCCTCGGCCTTGATATTCTCACAGATGGCGGAGGTCTGCATATTGGCGTCGGCGCCGGTATAAAGATAGTCAAGCGTATTGTCCCCATCCGTCATCAGCACGAGAGCTTTGACCCATTCCTTATCGTCATAGGGCTTGACGTCGGTGAACGGTTCGTTTGGCGACAGAATCCGCCATCCCCATATGAGTCCGCCAGGGATGTAGGTCCAGCCGTCGGCGACGAGATCGTCAATTTTTTGTTTGAGCGCTGCCGTATCGCTCGTCAATATCTGTAGGTTCTCGACAAGGCATTCGCCGTAAATGCCGGTGATGAGATTGCTACCGCCCGTAGCCGGATCGTCGACGGTATGTTTCGGCGCGTCGCGGGGACGGACACACCCCTGCCAGTTGCCCGGATTTGCCTTTAGCTTGTTGCAATTGGATTGATTTGACGAGCTCCATCTGCCGCCCGTGATTAACTGGCAGTAGACATTGTCGCCTTTGTCGAGCGTCAGCCAGCTTGCAGATTCATAGGCCGTGCCGACATTCACGAAACCGGCATAGGGCACTATGCCTATCTTGACATTGTTCTCTGCGCCTGTGCCAGCGAAGAGGTGATCGATAAGGTCTTTGGCGGCGGTGCGAAGCGTTGCAATCTTGCTTCCGGACATGGACCCAGTTGTGTCGAGAACAAGAGCGACCTCGACCTTCTTGGTCCTCAGACTGACTTCATTAGTGGCCGCGACATTGATTGTATTAATGCCAACAACGCCAAGGAACGAGGTGTCGACGGTTCCGTTGACGTTTATCGTGATTGTGTCTTTTGTGATGGTGATATTCGGCACACCGATCTTCGCGCTGCCGCTCGCCTTGAAATTTTCGTCGAAGTAATTCTTAGCGAGTTGAATGCGGTCATTTGTGTTCAGATTGAACGCCGCACCGGCGGCCAGTGCCGCGGCGTCAATGGCATTCGAAAGCTCCCGTTGCGTGTTGATTGCCCGGCCAAAATCGACCGACGAGCCGGCAATAGCGAATATTGGAATGGCCAGCATGCCGAACATTACGGCGACATTGCCGCACCGGTCGCCAGCGAATCGCTTAGCGACCCCGACGACAAACCGGAGAGGAGCCGAACCGATGCACGCGCGAATTTTCTTCATGATTGCTTACCCTGAGTGACGCCAGTGCAGCATTATTCGCGCTTACCGTTATTCCGTTGTTAAAATCGAAATTGATTCGAAAATAATTAAAATTTTTCTGAATTTCTTATTAAGACATTGCCGAAATGGGACGCTCCTCCGCCAGCGGCAACAATATTGGGAATATGACAAAATTGCCGCTTCGCAACGCCTGCTGATGGTGTATTCTGCAGGCCCATGGCGCGGTACATATTCATTACCGGCGGCGTGGTGTCTTCCCTCGGCAAGGGCCTTTCAGCCGCTTCACTCGGAGCACTCCTGCAGGCGCGCGGTTATGCCGTGCGCCTGAGAAAGCTCGACCCCTATCTCAATGTCGACCCGGGCACTATGAGCCCATACCAGCATGGTGAGGTCTATGTCACCGACGACGGTGCGGAAACCGATCTTGATCTTGGCCACTATGAACGATTTACGGGACGGCCCTGTTCCCAATCCGACAATGTGACCACCGGGCGCATCTACCAGGAAATTCTCACCAGAGAGCGGCGCGGAGACTATCTCGGCGGCACCGTCCAGGTGATCCCCCACGTCACGGACGCCATCAAGTCGTTTATTTTAGAGGGGAATGAGGCTGCCGACTTCGTGCTCTGCGAGATCGGCGGCACGGTCGGCGATATAGAAGGGTTGCCGTTCTTCGAGGCGATTCGCCAACTCGGCAATGAGCTGCCACGAGGCCAATCGGTATTTATTCATCTGACCCTGATCCCATTCATTCCCAGCGCTGGTGAGTTGAAAACCAAACCGACCCAGCATTCCGTCAAGGAGTTGAGATCGATCGGCATTCAGCCGGATATTCTGCTCTGCCGTTGCGACAGGCCGGTGCCGGTCGAAGAACGCAGGAAGATCGCTCTCTTCTGTAACGTCCGGGAGTCAGCGGTCCTCCAGGCGCTCGATGTACCCAGCATCTATGATGTGCCGTGCGCCTATCACGCCGAAGGCGTCGACAGGGAAGTGCTGTCGGCTTTCGGCATTAACGACGCAGCGGAACCGGATCTGACCGAGTGGCAGCGCATTTCCCGCCGGGTGGCTAATCCTGACGGAGAAGTCACAATCGCGATCATCGGCAAATATACAGGGCTTCAGGACGCTTATAAGTCACTCAACGAAGCGCTCGTTCACGGCGGCATCGCCAATAAGGTTCAGGTCAATCTGGATTGGATCGAATCGGAGATCTTCGAGAAGGAAGATCCGTCGCCGTTTCTCGAAAATGTCCATGGCATACTCGTTCCCGGCGGCTTTGGGGAACGCGGCTCGGAGGGAAAAATATCGGCCGCCAGATTTGCCCGCACGCGCAACCTTCCTTATTTCGGCATTTGCTTCGGCATGCAGATGGCGGTGATCGAGGTCGCTCGCAATCTTGCTCATCTAAAGGATGCCGGCTCGACGGAGTTCGGACCGACCGAGGAACCGGTTATCGGATTGATGACGGAATGGATGCGCGGCAACGAGCTTGAGCAACGCTCCGAAAACTCCGAACTCGGCGGCACGATGCGTCTCGGCGCCTATGAGGCCGTTCTCGCCAAGGGCAGCCGGGTTGCCGAGATATACGGTGAGACGCGAATCCAGGAGCGCCACCGCCATCGCTATGAGGTCAATATGCGCTACCGCAATGTTCTGGAGGCGGCGGGCTTGCGCGTATCCGGCGTTTCTCCGGACGGACTTTTGCCGGAAATCGTCGAAATTCCGGATCATCCGTGGTTCATCGGCGTGCAATTTCACCCGGAGCTCAAATCGCGGCCATTCGATCCTCATCCACTGTTTGCGTCATTCGTCGGCGCAGCCGTCGAGCAAAGCCGCCTGGTGTGATCCGGTGTATGTGATCTGGTGTAATCGTGCGCAATCGACAGTCATTGGGAACTGGGATCAGTCCTGCCCCGTAAAGACGTGAACGATCCTGCTGGCGGGACTTCCGCCGCAATTGGCAAACTCACAACATACCGCTAGCATCGGCAACACACGAACTTCGCCTTGAGGGTCGAGGGAGATGTATTTAGGCGAACTGCTGATCCGCCATGCGCGCTACCGACCGGACCATATTGCCGTTGTTTTTAAGGGCCGTCGGCTGAGCTACCGGGATTTCAATGGCAACGTGAACCGCCTTGCAAACGCGCTGCTCGAGAATGGGTTAAAGAAGGGCGACCGCATCGCCACGGTGCTTCCAAACTGTCTGGAATTGCTGACGCTGTACTGGGTTGCCGCGAAGACGGGGATCGTCGTCGTACCAGTTAGCCCGCTCCTCCACGAAGAGGGACTTCTCAGCCTTTTCGCCAATGCGCGGCCGGCGGGATATTTCGCCGGCCCGGCCCACGGGGACGCCGTCCGCGCCGTCAATGATAAGCTCGGATCGGCCGCGCCGGAGCGGATCTATTGCGTTGGCGGCCCGGCTCCGGGTCTGGCCGCTTATGACGACCTCGTCAACAAAGCAACGCAAAACGAACCGGCTGGTCCTTTGCCGGAGGGCAGCGACCTTTTCAATATCGTTTATTCCAGCGGGACGACAGGCGAGCCCAAGGGCATCATGCACAGCCATTATGTTCGGTCGATGTATAGCGTTCTTTTCGCGAGCGCCTGGCGGATGAAACCTGAATCGATCGCGCTTCATTCCGGTGCGTTGATCTTTAACGGCGCCTTCGTCACCATGCTGCCAAGTTTCTTCCTGGGCGGCACGTTCATTTTTCACGAGTCCTTCGATGCCGGCGAAGTCATCGCGACCATTGCTCACGAAAAGGTGACCCATATCATGCTGGTGCCGTCGCAGATTTCCGCCGTCCTCAACGCTCCCAACTATTGCTCCGCGAAGCTGCAAACGCTGGAAATGCTGCTTTCCCTAGGTGCGCCGCTTCATCTTGACACCAAGGAGCGTATTGCCCGCGAACTGCCCGGGCGTTTCCACGAGCTTTACGGCGTGACGGAAGGGTTTATCACCATCCTCGACAAGACGGATTTCGACAAGAAACCGCAATCCGTCGGCGTGCCGATGCAATTCAACGACATTCGCGTCGTCGATGAAAAAGGCGGCAGGCTTGCGCCCGGTGAGATCGGTGAGATCATCGGTCGCGGTCCGATGATGATGTCCGGCTATTATGATCGCCCGGATCTCACTGCCGAAACAATCAAGGATGGATGGATCCATTCCGGAGATCTCGGTTATGTCGATGACGACGGCTATCTTTATCTCGTGGACAGAAAGAAGGACATGATCATCTCAGGGGGCGTCAATGTCTATCCGCGCGATATCGAGGAAGTGATCGTCCGCCATCCCGGTGTGCTGGAAACGGCGGTGTTCGGCGTTCAACACGAAAAATGGGGTGAGACACCGGTTGCCGCAGTGATTGCTGTCAGCGGCGGGCGGATGTCCGCCGAGGAGCTCAAGAGTTGGATCAATGCCCATGTGCGCGCCAGGTTCCACAGGGTTCACGACGTTCTGCTAGTCGATGAATTCCCAAAGAATGCGGCGGGGAAGATCTTGAAGAGAACGCTTAGAGAGGACTATGAAAAGGGCGCATACAGGAAATTGTCAGCAAGCGAAAGCGCCATTCCATGACAGCCATGCCGACGCCGAACCGCACCGTCCACGTCGGAACGGTCGATATCGCCAACGGATTGCCGCTCGCAGTCTTTGCCGGCCCCTGTGCGCTTGAAGGCCGCGGGCACGCGCTGGAAATGGCATATGCGCTGAAAGAGATTGCCGCCAAGCTCGGTTTCGGATTGATCTATAAATCCTCCTTCGACAAAGCCAACAGAACCAGCGTCACCAGTGCGCGCGGAATTGGCCTGAATGAGGCGTTGCCTATTTTTTCGGAAATCCGGGAAAGTGTCGGGCTGCCGGTGGTTACCGACGTTCATGAAGCGGCGGATTGCGGTCCGGTCGCCGAAGCGGTCGATGTGCTGCAAATACCGGCGTTTCTTTGCCGGCAGACGGACCTCCTCGTGGCCGCCGGCAGGACCGGCAAACCGGTAAAGGTGAAAAAGGGTCAGTTTCTGGCACCGTGGGACATGAAAAATGTCGTCGACAAGATTCTCTCGACGGGAAACTTGAATATTCTTGTCACTGAGCGCGGCGCCAGTTTCGGTTACAACACCCTCGTTTCCGACATGCGCGCTTTGCCCATCCTGGCCGAAACCGGCTGTCCCGTCGTCTTCGACGCCACCCATTCGGTGCAGCAGCCGGGCGGGCAGGGCACGTCGAGCGGCGGACAGCGGGAATTCATTCCCATTCTTGCCCGTGCCGCGGTTGCCGTCGGCGTCGCCGCGGTCTTCATCGAGACTCACCAGGACCCGGACGCCGCGCCTTCGGACGGTCCGAACATGGTGCCGCTTGGCGAATTCGAGGCACTGATGCGCGACCTCATGGCGATTGACGGGCTGGTGAAGAGCCAGCTGTCCGCGAATGGCCTCTCCGTTTGACTCTATCCTCATGACGGCCGGGTCTGGCCGGCATAGCGACCGGCAACGTTCATACACGGCAAGGAGTGCGAACTCCGCTTAACAAGACCATTTTAGCGGGATCATTGCCGACTGGTCTCAGACCCTGTCCGTGGGCGGAAAACAGGCAATCACCGATCCGAATGATTGTTAAATTAAGAAATTAACCAAATATTCTAACTTTCGGACATACATTGGAAAAATAACAAAACGCTCTCGTCAAAGAGCTGATTCCGACTAGGTCTGTTCGGGCTGGAAAACGGAATGTCTGAACTTTGGCGCGCGATCACGGCCGATTTGTGGAGCACGCTCTGCATCGCAATTTGAAAGCGTAGTTATGCGTTTGAACCTCCGGAATTTCGGGAGTTACAAGATATGCGTTCATTCCCTGCGATCGTGATCGCGCCATTTCTTTCCATAGCGACCGCTGCCGCGCTGGGCGGGTGCACAGGTTTTTCATATGACCTTGACGAGTTGTCAGTATCGGCGCGCATTGGCTCACGCGTTTCCGTCCAATCGGACTATTACCGCTCTGAGCCATATTACCGCCAATATGATTACGAGCGTGACCGCTATTATGGCAATGAGTGTTATGATCGACGGGAACCGTACCCGACAACAACCTGCGACTCCCATGAACCGGAGTATTGCCGAAGTAATCCTCAATCGTGTCGATACGCCCCTTACAGAGACTACCCTCGATATAAACGGGAGTCTCATCGGACATATGCGAGACCAGATCGATATGCGCCTTACAGAGATTACCCTCCTACAGACAAAAGCTTGCGCTGAACGGGGACGGCCATGACCCCTGGTGCGTCACGCACGTTCACCGCTTAGAAGATGGGTACGCCTGTTCATCCGTATGCAATGAATTGAACGTCAGACCCCGCGCCGCGTGAGCAAAGTGTAGCTTACGCGGACGACTCTCTATGGCCACCAAGACACCGATACGTGGTTTATCGCCCAAGAGCCGCCGGCGGCGATAATGCCGGCGATCAGCACCTGCGGAAGGTTTTGGACGATCGCTGTTAGGACGGAGATAAACGCAGTCAGCACCTGCTTGATTGCAAGCACGACATCGCGGAAAAAATAGTATAGCAGGTAGATAATTGCCGAAATAACCACAACTACCAAAAGTCTTTGCCAAGCCCTCAGGGAATCAAACTGGGGAATTTGTTCCATGAAGACAATCTTGATCTCGTGAAAAGACCAATTCCAGATGAGCTGAAAGAATTCGACAATCCAATGCAACCCCGACTGGA
>CAYWBS010000022.1:0-14752 GCA_964456215.1 uncultured Hyphomicrobiaceae bacterium | reverse complement strand
GCATCCGGACCCCGCCGGGGCGCTGCGCAACAGCCCGATAAAATCCGTCGTTCTTACAAACGGCGATGTCGATCACGTGGCGGGCCTGTTGAGTTTGCGGGAGGGGCAGAAATTCACCCTGTACGCCACCAGAAGGGTTCTCCGAGCTCTGGAGAGCAACAGCATTTTCAACGTCTTGGCGCCGGACAAAGTCAGAAGAATTGCCTTTGCTCTGGGGGCGGACACGGCGCTTTCCGGTCCCGATGGCGATCTCGGGATCGAAATCGAGATTTTCCCGGTGCCCGGCAAGGTCGCGCTTTATTTGGAAGACGCGACGGCCGGCGAGAATTTCGGCACAAAGGAAGATGATACCGTCGGCGTCCGTGTTTCGTGCGGCGAGGGAAAGAGCTTCTTTTATATTCCGGGCTGCGCGGCCCTGGAGGATGATTTACGCGCGCGGCTCAGGGGCGCCGCCCTCGTCTTTTTCGATGGGACGCTTTACACCGATGATGAATTGATTCGCCAAGGCCTTCTGGACAAGACAGGCAAGCGGATGGGCCATATCAGCATGTCCGGTCCTCGGGGATCGATGCAGGGATTCTCGGATTTGGACGTTGCGCGCAAGATTTACATTCATATCAATAATTCCAATCCGGTGCTCGACGAGAACTCGCCGGAGCGCAAGACCGTCGCCGCGGCGGGGTGGGAGGTGGCCTTCGACGGCCTGGAGATCGGCATGTGACCCGCGCCGTCGGGGACGTGGTCGGGCGCGATCAACCGGATCTGGTAAGAGGGATAGTTATCGGCGGGGGCTGCGGCCCGCGGATTGCTGGCCGCAGCCTTTTCATCCGCCCTTTGCGCAAGAATGACAAGCCACGACCAGAGAACCGTCAGCCAATTCAGCCAATGATGAAATCGGGTTTCACCGCGCAAGCACTTCGCATTTCAGCCGCCGCATTTTTCTTGTGGATGAGCGTGCCGGCGCGAACCGGCGATCTGGTTTTCCGCGAAATTGCCGAAAGTGCGTCGTGATGCGCGTCGAACTTCGCCATAACGATCATAAAACGGCGATATGGGCGGCGTTTTGCACTCCTCTGGAGGCAGGAAACGAACGCGATAGACGAAGTTTTAAGAAAGGTTGGCCGGCATAGTGGCCATGCACGGGCGAGAATGTGGATAACGATCGGATTAATTTCGCCCAACTTTTGGCCTAAAAATGACAATACGTTTGTTCGCCAATGTTGAGCGGCAGCATCATGTCCTTTCGGGACCTTTGGGTACGCACTGACAGGAATGAGTGTCTTGGAAAAAGAGGCCTTCGTGACTATAGTGGGGTGATCGCCAAGGGCGGCCCAAGCGAAACAAAGCGGGCGCGTCAGAGAGATGGGCTTCGGTTGAATTCTGAAACCGAATTATCGCGGGAGGCGCAAAGTTTTGTTTGCGCCTGTTGCAATCAAATGGGCAAAAAACAATAAAAAGTTCGGTTGATAGTGGGTAAGATCGAAAGTTGAGCCCAACAGCCGGCGAGCGCATTTCGCAGAGCAGACTGTTCTAACGTCTTTTTAATGACTGCGGGCAACAAGAGGATTTTGGGGAGCAAGGTAGGCATGTATTACTGCAGACCATCCCGTTGGCTTTGGGGGCTGATCCCCTTAGCGCTTATCGGAATTCTTGTTATTTATAGCCTGAAGGGGCAAATCGAGAAGGACTTGCAGTCGAGAGCGCAGTCCGCGCTGAGCGAGAACGGACTTTCGTGGGCTGTCCCGGTCTTCGATGGACGCGACGGCGTAATCAGCGGAACGCTGGGTCGCCGCGATCAACGGCTGAAGGCGTTGGCAATCGTCGCGCCATTGTGGGGAGTAAGGATTGTCGAGGACCGCGCAACTCTATTGGCGAGCAAGAAACCTTACGTATGGGAAGCAAGCCTGAAGCGCGAACGCGTTCGGTTCAAAGGCTATGTGTCATCGGAAACGGATCGAAAGACTATTCTCGGCATAGCGCGCGCCAACTTTCCCGGGCACGAATTGGATGACCGTATGACGCTGGCGGGCGGAGCACCACCGCGGGAGACGTGGCTTGGCGGGGTGAGTTTCGCTTTGAAATATCTGAGCCTCCTCAACCGTGGGAGCGTTCGTTTGGAGGATGACCGGATCGAGTTCAGAGGGGTAGCGGCGGACATTCGCAGCTATCAGACTATTAAAGAGGCATTTGCTGGAAGCTTGCCCGCCGGTATCGTTTTGAAGAGCCACAATATACGGCTTCCCAGGGCAAGACCGTTCGTTTGGAAGGCGGAATATGATGGCGACTCCGTCGTCTTTACCGGCCACGCTCCAACTGAAGGATCGCAGAAGAAATTGTTGAATGGGGCAAGGCGGTTGTTCAAGGGGGCACGTGTCGTTGACCGCTCGACCTTGGCATCGGGCGCGCGCGAAAACTGGGATCATGCGGCGATCGAGGCGCTCAATCAGCTGTCGCGGCTGAAAAACGGAAGCGCCGAGCTGTCGGATAAGGTGCTGACGCTCGCCGGCATCGCGGACAACAAACAGCTGGCGGAGGAAATCGAAACCTCCCTAAATGCTAATTTTCCGCATCCGTTCACATTTAAGCCGAAACTATCAGTGGCGGAGCAGGCGACCGCGGCCATTCCGATGGCCGATCCGTATCGCTGGTCTGCTATTCGGGCTAATGGAGTTCTAACGCTCAAAGGCTTTGTCCCGAATGCACGGATCCGTTCGGCGGTTCTCAACTTTGCTAAGGAGTCTATTCCCAATCATCGCATTGTGGATGAAATGCAGGTGAGGGATGGAAAACCCGAAGAAGCGGCATGGCTCAACCGAATTCGCCTTGGGCTGCGTTTGGTCAGTCGATTGAATTTTGGTACCGTTGATCTGATTGATAGCGAACTCTCCATCGAGGGAGAGGCGTCCTCGGTCACACACTATCAGGAGGTGATGACCCATTTGTCGGAGCCGGCCACTGGCGGACTGGTTTTCAAGAAAGTCGCCATCATACCGGCGCGGGTTTCGCCTTACACGTTCACCGCGACTTTTGAGAAAAAGACGTTGTCCTTGATGGGATATGTTCCCAATCAGGAAACACGCCAGGCCGTGATGACGGTGATCGAAGAAGGTTATAGGGACGTATCGGTTGATAACGGGTTGACGTTGGCATCCGGCGCGCCGGAGCAATGGCGCATGGCCGTGTTGAACGGTTTGAGTCTGCTTGCAAAACTGAAGCAAGGCAAACTCAGCCTGAAAGACAATGCCATCGTCATGGAAGGAACGGCGGCATCAAACACCGTCGCCGAACAAGTCAAAACCAGATTGCGGGAAATGGGCGGCATTGGCTTTAAGAAAACAAGCCTGATCAAGGTTGTGGAGAACCGGTCCGACGGGCCCATTACCGGCGTGCGGAAGGCGGCTATGGCGCCCGGGAGCCAGTCAGCCGTTCCGGAGAAGGTCGCTGCTAGGGTTCCCGAAAATGTCCCTGCAAGGAGAGAGCAAGCGCCGGTGCCGGTGCCGGAAACCGGTTCCGCCGGTACCCGCAAGCCGGACGGTGCGTCACCGGTTCAGGCGACGGATGGCGTTCGTTCAGGACTGGAAAAGGACACCAAAACGACAAAGGATACTACAAGGCAGACGACAGTGCACGATGGCGGCGCCGCCGCGACGACGACCAAAAGCGATGTCGCACCGAAAGGTGGAGACGCCACCGGAATGGAACCGGCGGAAAGCGACAATGAGGCAAATGCGGCCATTCCCCCAGTTAAGCAATCCTCGGCGGCGGATAACATCACCCTCGCGACGGATGCGGTGGTCCATGGCCGACCAGCGGCCCCGAAATCCGGCGAAGAAAACCGTGACGGCAATGTTATGGCTGGCGGCGGGGGTTTCCCTTTCGCGGCCGACCATGAACAGAGTCATGACAAGCCGGACGGCAATGACTATTCGAAGATCAATGGTGACAGAAAAATCGCCGTTAAAACATGGCAGGTGGCGATTGCAAAGCCCAAGAGCCCGTCCGCAGGGCCACCGGCAAGCGGACGGAAGAACAGCCGACTGGCGGCGAAACCGATTCTGAAATCCGGAGAATGTCAGGAAGTTTTCAACTCGGAGCTCATTAGCGGCACGATCATGTTCGAAAAGCGCAGCGCCGAGCTCCGGCATGGAATTGAGCCCTTGTTGCACAGGCTAGCCGATGTCGCCCTCAGATGTCCGAAAACGAAGATAGAGATTGCCGGCCATACCGATTCCGACGGCAGCGACAATTTCAACAGATTCCTGAGTCTGAGGCGGGCCGAAACCGTCGTCGATTTTTTGGTCAAAGCCGGAGTTGCACGTAACCGCTTGTTCGCCATAGGCTATGGCGAAGACGAGCCAAGAGTACCGAATACGTCGATCCGGAATAAGGCAAAGAACCGCCGGATAGAATTCGTTGTGAGAGGCTGAGTCGGCAACCCTAGGTCATGGACTCATAAACTAAAGTTCGGCGAGATAGAGAAATGGAATATTTGTTTGTCAAGCTTCTACCGTATCTCGTCCTGGCGTTTCTGATTGGATGTGTGGTTGGCTGGTATGGCTGCGTCCGAGAGGAATAAGCGGTCCAATTTCCGCGAACGGGCAAACGTCCGGCAATTAAGTATAAGTATCAGTATCAGCCTATGACGTATTACATCATTCAGACTCTTCTGTTGCTGGTCGTGGCCTATTTCCTCGGTGCGTGGTGCGGCTGCACGCTGCGCTCCATTACCAGCTACCGGGCAAGCATGCGCGCGGCCGCCATTGGTCCATCAGGGCAATCTGTGCCCGCTCATGCAGGCTCCGATAGGCAGACGGTCACCGCGCTGAGAGATGCCGGAGAAGACCGCCCGCGAGCGGCTACAATGCCGGTCGAGTCGTCCGAGCGGGATCATGATGGAGCAAAATCCGAACCACCATCGGCTGAACGGCCTGCGAGCGGGGACGACGCCGAGGCCGCCAAAAAGCGCCAGGCCATAGAAGCGGCCGCTACCGCCGCGGCGACCGCCGCGGCGGCCACCATTACCGGCGAAGGCGCCAAGCGCGACGCGGCCAATGCGGCCATAAGCGGACGAGCCGACGATAGCGCGCGGGCCTCCGCTTCGCCGGGCGGCGAGACAGGTGTGGCTGAGGCCGGGGAAGGAAAGCCGGACAATTTGCGGCGAATCAAAAACATCGACGCGGATCTTGCGGCGAGCCTGAACGCGCACGGCGTCCGTCGCTATGTCCAGATCGCCGAGTGGAAGCAGGAGGATGTCTCCGCGATCAGCAGCCAGTTCGCGCTGTCCGACCGGATCAGTCTCGAAAGCTGGATCGAACAGGCAAAGATTCTCGCCGATGGCGGCGTTACGGTTTTCGCGCACAATTTTGACCGGGGTCGGATTCCGGGATCGATCGCCGCAAGTGGTCGACCGTCCTCCGTTCGGATGGAACCTGCTGAAGGGCAGGGTGCCGCCGATAACGTTGCCGGCGAAGAAACGCGGCGGGCGGGCACTGCGGCAGATGCGTCCCGAACAGGGACGGTTGAGAGCGACCTCACCGACATACGGGGCATCGATGCCGAACTGGTCGGACGACTTTCGGCGCTTGATGTCCATTCCTTTCACGATATTGCCTCGTGGAACGCTGATGACGTCAAGCGCATCAGCGCCGCGCTTGGTGTGACGGGGCGGATAGAACGGGAAAACTGGATCGAGCAGGCAAGCCTGCTCGCCTCGGGCGCAAAGACAAAATACGCGTCCTCGCGATCCGGCTAAAGTGTTTCAAGGAAATGGGGGCGCCGGTTTTCCGTCCGCAAACACGAAAAACGGAAGATCTAAAGCACTCCTTGAGCCGGAGATATCAGGTTTCCATTGCGGTCTCAATGCGCCGTCAATGGGAGTTCTCCGCGCGTATGAGAAAATTGGCGATCGCCTTTTTGGATATTTCATCCCAGAGGAGCGGCGCGTGCCCCTCTTTGATGACCGTCAGCGTTTCAAAGCGCTTATGAACTTCCGCCATTTGCGAAACGGTTTTCTTGCTCAGAATATCGGAGTTTTCGCCCCGCAGGCAGAGGATCGGCAGGCGTCCCAATGACTTGAACTGCGGCCAGAGCGAAGGAAGATCTTTGGTCAGATCGATTGACGCAAGGGTATCGGCGAGCTTTGGGTCGTAGGGGCGGCCCGGCCTGCCATTCTGACCCCCGAACCACTGTCGGGCAAGCTGGTGCCAGTCCTCGTCGCCGAGAGCGGTGAACTGGGCTTCGTTCAATCTTTTGATGACCCTGGCGGCATCATCCCATGAGCTTGGAACCGGCGTGCGGCCGACATAGCTGCGAATCCGGAGCAGTCCTTGGGTTTCGATCACCGGTCCGATGTCGTTCAAAATCACGGTGCCCAGCGCGGCCGGGCGGACGGAGCCCATGAGCATCGCGATGATGCCGCCGCGCGATGTTCCAAGAATGGCGGCGTCATGCAGTCCTTTGTAGGTGAAGAAACTCAGAACATCCATCAATTCCATGAACGGTGAATAGTTCTTGGATACCGGATCGTATTCCGACTTTCCCCGCCCGCGAAAATCGAAGCTATAGATGTCGCGTGTAAATTGCGGCGACGCCAGCAGATATTCGGCAAGCTGGTGGAAGTCTCTTGAGTTCCGCGTCAGGCCGGGCAGACAGACGAGAGGCCGCCGCCGTTCGCCATCCGCGGACGGGTAGTGGCGGACGTAAAGCCTCAACCCGTCCGGAGAGCTATAGAAAACATCGTTCCAGCTCGCGCTGCTTGTTGCTTCGGTCATTGTGGCTCACGCCGTTATCGTAAAGAGCAATTTCGGTGATGACACCCGCTGGGGGAATAACGAGGGCATTGACCCCGGCCATTGCCGCCGGCCGCGAATTCCCGCTTCCGGAAATCTACAACGATCCGTGAACGGGGGAAACGGCCGCGGAGAAGGATTGTGCATTCTTATCGGGATGCGGATGCATTTGCCGTCGGCCGCCCGCGGCCTTCGCCTCTCAGATCGTGGAATATTCCGTTGGGTTTCGGCGGCAAACCGAGCTTGTCGCGAAAGATTTGCAGCCCGGCGAGGATTTTTTTTACGTATTTCCGCGTTTCTTCAAACGGCAATCTTTCAACCCAATCTACGGGATCGGTCGTCGGACTTCGCGGGTCCCCGAATTGCTGTATCCATTGGTCCACGCGGGTCGGGCCGGCATTATAGGCCGCGAGCGCCAAAAGATAAGAACCGGAAAAGGTGTCGAGAAGGTCATGCAGATACGCGATCCCCAAACGGAGATTGTATTTCGGATCCGAGGTCAGACGGTGTTTCGCGAAATTGAGATTTTGCCGGCTTGCCATCTGCGCCGCCGTGCGGGGCATGAGCTGCATGAGGCCACGCGCTCCGGCTGGGCTCAGCGCTTCGCTGTTGAACTCGCTTTCCTGGGCAACGACGGCATAGATAAGGGCTGGCTCGACGCCGCTGGCCAGCGAAGGTTTCAGATCCGGCAGCAGGTCCAAGGGATAGGCGAACTTCTCGAACGCCCAGCCGCGCGCAATGCCGATCTTCGCCATGCGCACGGTAAGGTGGGGGTGTCCGGTTTTGCTTGCGAGTTCCAGGAGAAGCGCCAATTCGCCGTCGCTCTTTGCTTGTTGCGCCATATGGTAGAGAAATATTGCCACGATCGCCTCTTGACCGGCGGCGTCAGCCGCGGCGACGGCCTGAATCTCTTCCCGGTTGAGAAACGTCCTGACTTCCTCAGGGGTGGGGAAGACGTCCGTCTCCGCCGCGATACCGGTTCGTCCGGAATAAAGCCTGCTGGCGGCAAGGCGGCCATAGAAGCTTTGCGGGTATTTCGCCGCGGCGGAAAAATGGACGGCCGCCGTTCTATTGTCGTTATTCCGCAAGGCGGTTCGTCCAAGCCAGTAATCGGCCGTAGCAATGTCGTCGGCTTCGATGGCGGCGGTCCGCATGGCAAGGAAATGGTCACCGGCGAAATGGGTGTTGCCTAGAAAACGTAAGGCGATCCAGCCCGCCAGAAATTGGGCCTCTAAATAGTCCGCGCCCGAGATGGCCCCATGTTCGGACGCGATCTTATAGGCCACCGCCGGCCGCGCGCCATCGAGAGCAAGCCGGCTCAATCGCCGCCTTTCGCTCCACCATTTCTCGATATCCAGGAGTATGTCGGTGTCGTTTGGAACCGCGAACAGCGCCGACCAGGCATCGGCAAGGCGGTCGTTGCGCCTGTACAACTGAATGGCGTGGAACTGCATACGCGTGCTGGCGCGAACCTCGACCGGAAGTCCGATGTGCAGCTTACCGGCGTTTCGTTTGCCAAGAGCGATGGCGGCCCGCGCTTCGGCGGCTTTGGTTTCCTCCGGTCCCAACAGAGCGGCGAGCTTTAACGCATTGGCCGCCGTCTCCCGGCTATCTTGCATGAGCAGCCAATCGAGGCGGGCGCGATGATCGCCGGCCGTGAGATATTTCGCGAAGAGCTTGAGGACCGCATCCTGCAAAGCTTCGTCTAGCGGGTATTTGCGCCACGCCCTGGCGATCAGCGCGCGGGCGCGCTCTTCATGTTCGGTGCCCAAATAGGATCTGGCCAGTGCCGCGATGCCTGCGCCCGTTTTCGGCGGGCGGTCCTGAAAGAAGGCCCGAACCGTCTCCCGATCGGCAGAGTTTTCGAAAAGGAGGCGCTCGGCGCGCCGGCGCAGCAGGTTCAGGCTCGGCCAGGACGGATTGGCCTTCCGGAAAGTCTCGATGTCCAGCGCCGAAGCAGGCGCGCCGTCGCTGCGGTACAGATACCAGCGCACCAGCTTGCGCGCGATCGGCGATTTTATTTTTTTCTCGAACTCGGAAGCGCTTTTGTAGTCCTTGAGATAAATCGTGCGGATGGCCTCGGCGGTATTTGTCCGGTCGATTTCGGACAAGGGACTCAAAAAGAGCGGATCGAGGGCCCTGGCAAGGTTTTTGACTGAGGTTTTCGTTTCTCGAGAAGGTGCGGACTCTTCTCCCCCGCCGACGCCGGCCAGGTTGCCCGTCGTCTGCTGCAATGTCAGGGTTGTCGTGGGAGCGGTCATCACCTTACCCGCCCAGTCCATTCGCCGGAGGGCGGGGCGAGCCCTCAGCGGGTTAGGTTTTGGCAGCGGCACGGCGTCAACGCCTTCCGTAGCGCGTACTTTCGGCTTAGATGGCCGCCGAGGGTCGGTATCGCGGAGGAGTTCCGCGATCGGATCGGCGAGGGCCGTGTTCGCACCCAGAGGAGCAAGCACGGCGAATGTCATGAGCAATCTTGAAAGACTGAAGGGGGGCATCATTCTCTTGACTCGGCTGTCCCGGGCAATCGCGCTCAATTTTCACTCGGCACCAATTCGCAAATTCCGAAATGCAATGCGGAAACCATCTGATAGTCGGCTTCTGCGGCAAAATCGAGATCAATGCCAACAGGACTTCGGGCGAATTGGGAATTTTAAAGGTAGTCGAAAAGATATTCCGTGGGAATACGCTCTAATTGCTCGCGCGGCGGAGGCCCGCACCGCTGCCCTTCACGCCGCGCAGCAGGTCGGTATCGATTTGCAGAGCCCGCTCGGGATTGCCGAGGCGGGCACGATAGACTTGTACATTAGCCAAGACTTTCTTGACGTATTTCCGCGTTTCTTCAAAGGGAAGGCGTTCAATCCAGTCAATCGGATCGACGCGCGGGTCGCTAGGATCGCCAAGCCTCTTAATCCATTGGCGAACCCGTCCGGGACCAGCATTGAAGCCGGCCAGTGATTTCACGTAAGAGCCTTTGAATTCGTCCATACGATCGGCGATATAAGCCGTGGCGATCTTGACATTATATACCGGATCGCTGAGCAACCTTTTGAGCTGATACTTGATCTTGTGCTGGCGGGCCACGTGCTTGGCGGTGATCGGCATCACCTGCATCAAGCCACGGGCGCCGGCATGGCTTACGATCTGCGTGTTGAACTCGCTCTCCTGTCGGGTGACGGCATAAAATATCGACATTTCGGGGAGCTGGCGCAACGGCTTGAAATCCGGCAGGGCGTGCGTCGGATATGCGTATATCTCCATTGAATGGCCGAAAAACATGCCTGTCTTGCCAAGTCTCAGGCTTTGCTGCGTCTGACCGACCTGCTTGCCAAGCTCCGCGGCGAGAACCAATTCGCCTGGAGAGCTAAGGAGCTTTCGAAAACCGCCGAGAATCCGCGCCGCGAGAAATTCGGCGCCGGCTTTCTGGGCGATAACAACGCCCTTGGCCGACGAGCGGTGCAGGAAGCGCTTGATTTCTTCCTCGGTGGGAACCGGCGGATCGCTGATGTCGATCGTTTTCGCGTCAGGTTGGGCCCGGCGAAGCGAAAGCTGGCCATAGAACGTATTGAAATATTTGCCGCCATCGGCGAAATGCCGCGCTGCCGCCGAGCTGTCGCCGAGGGCCATGGCCGTGCGTCCCAGCCAGTAATGCGCGCGCGACCGGCTCCGGGGACCGTCCGCGAATTTTTTGAGGGCTTCAAAATGGGTTTTCGCGGTCTTCGCATCCTTTAAAAATCGCAGGGCGATCCAGCCGGCGAGGAATTCCGCTTCATTGCGGTCGTTGATACCTGCGGGGCCGTGATTCTTGGCAATTCGGTACGCAATCTTTGTTTTGTCGTCATCCATCGCTTCGCGCAGCAAGTAGCGGCGCTCGGCCCACCAGGCGTCGAGATCGATCAGGCTCTCTTCGTCGTTCGGCTGTAGTTTGAGGAGGTCCCAAGCTTCGGAATAACGCTTCTTTCGCGTCAGCCAGTGAATTCGGGAATGAAGGACGCCCGGATCTTTCTTTGCCTCTGCGGGCAACGCTGAAAGGAGCTTGCCGGCGGAGTTGGATCTACGCATGGCGGCGATGCGCGCATCGATTTTCTGGCGTTCGGACTTGCTTAAATATTTCTTGAGCCGTCGCGCCGAGGATATTTCACTACTGCTGGCGCTGAATAGGTGCCGGTGGGCTCGATATGTGTGGTCTTCCGCCGTCAGCACGCTTCCGAGCCTCTTCAGAATAACGGACTCGAGGCTCGCGGGGAGATGATGTTTCCGCCATGCGGTCGCCGCCAATTCATGCGCCTGGCGCTTGTCGCCCGCCGCCAGATATACAATCGCCAGCCCTGCCAGCCCGGCGCCCGTTCTCGGCGGCTCGCTTTTATAGAATTTTCGCAACCGCTCCGGCCCGGGATCGTCCAACAGGAGTTTTCTCTCGGCTATTTGCCGAAGAGTTTCCAGTTCCGGCCAGTCCGGGTTCGCTATACGGAAGGCTTCGATCTGTTCTGGTGTCTCGGGAAATACATCCTGCGCCAAACCGTACCAGTGGACGAGCCGCCGGGCGTCCGAGTCCTTGATCTCACTCATGGCGGCCAGGCCTTGTCTCGCCCGCTTCGTGTCGATAAGGGCGATGGCTTGGCGCACCTGCTTCTGGTCCTCTGTCGAAATCTTATAAGAGCGGAGAGGTTCGAGAATTTTCTCCAAATCCAATTGGCTGGCAAGTTGCGGGCCTTTGACCTGGCTCTCCGCGCCACCGGTTTTCGCCGGATCGGGCGATGCGGTTGTTGCAGGCGGGGTGGTAGTTTTCTCCGGCTTTAAAGCCGCACTATCGGACTTCGAGGCCTGGCCATCCTGGCGCTCCGGTTCCGCGGTCTTCATGACCGGGCCGCGCGTTTCTTCTGCTTCGGCGTCCGTCGGACCGGTCGTCACAACGGGATCACCAAGACCACTATCTTCGTTTTTCGACGCCTTCGCTTTCTCAGGCGTTGCGGGCTCGGACTTCGGGGCCTTGGAAGGCGCTTCTCTCTTCGGCCGGATCGGAAGTTCCGGCGCCTTTGCCGAACCGGTATACTCGGGCGATTCGTCTTGTTTTGGCGGAACAGGTTCCGATGTCTCGACGTCAACCCTTTCCGGCTTCAAAGCGGCGACCTTGTCCGGCTTCGAGGGAAGTTTCGCCGCCGGGGGATAGCCGGCTTCAGCACCGGTCTGCGCAGTCGCGCCGGCCTGAGGCGGCTTTGGCGGTGCGTCGCCAGCAGCCGCCTTTTCGCCCTTCTCGCTATTACGATTACTGTTGCGCCCATCATCCGCAATGGCGCTCTGCGCCGGCTTCGGGCGTTGCGCCGTCGCCTGTTTCTTTTCAGGCGGACGATCGGGCCGCGGGGTTGCCGATAGGGCCCGCTTCGGCGGTTGGCGATCGGGCTTCAGCGTCGCAGCCGGAGACAGCGTTTCCGATTTGTCCGATATGTCGTTTGCGATGAAGCCGAGGCTTGCTCCGGCGACAGTGAGCACGACGACAAAGACGACCAATCTTAGGCTCATACCCCCCCAGCCAATATCTCGATCTTGGGCCACCATTTCCGGTATTTTATCCGAGGCCAAATCGGACATTAACAGAAATACCGATGGATATCATTCGGATACAGGAATAATTTAATTGATTCGTGAATAGCCAAATATGCAAACATTCAGAATCTGTGTATGAATTCGGCAGAAAAATGACAGGGTGACCTGCGCTTGCGGCGGCCGTGGCAACGCATTATTGTCCGATTATCATTGTAGGCGGCCGAATTGTCATCGGGCTGGCGGCAACATGGTTAAGTGCGCTCCAGATGGGAGTAAGGAAATATGTTTAGGGGCTCGATAACGGCGCTGATTACGCCGTTCAACAACGGCAATCTTGATGAAGAGGCTTTTCGAAATCTTGTCGAATGGCAGATCAATGAGGGAACGAACGGCCTTGTACCCGTCGGCACGACCGGAGAGTCGCCGACACTCAGTCATGCCGAGCATAAGCGGGTTGTCGAGTTATGTGTCGAGACGGCGAATGGACGCGTACCGGTCATCGCCGGCGCCGGATCGAATTCGACCGCCGAGGCAATAGACCTTGCAAAGCACGCCAAGGAGGCGGGCGCCGACGCCGTGCTCGTGGTCACGCCTTATTATAACAAGCCGACACAGGAAGGGCTTTATCGGCATTTCAAGGCGATCGATGATAGCGTCGATATCCCGATTATCATCTACAATATTCCCGGCAGAAGCGTAATCGACATGTCGGTCGAAACTATGGCCCGGCTCTTCGAATTGCCGAACATTGCCGGTGTGAAGGACGCCACCGCGAATCTCGTGCGGGTGTCGCAGCAGCGCGCGGCGATGGGGCCGGACTTCATACAGCTCTCCGGAGAAGATGCGACCGCCCTTGCGTTCAACGCCCATGGGGGCCAGGGATGCATCTCGGTGACCGCCAATATCGCCCCCGCCCTCTGCTCCGAGTTTCAGGGGGCGTGCCTGGAGGGGGATTTCAGCCGGGCGCTCGAAATTCACGACCAGCTAATGCCGGTCCATGACGCATTGTTCGTCGAAACGAGTCCGGCCCCGGTGAAATATGCCGCCGAAAGGCTGGGGCTTTGCAAGAGCGACATCCGACTGCCCCTGGCGCCAATTTCCGAGGCGTCGCGCAAGAAGGTTGATGATGCTCTCATACAGGCGCGATTGCTGAACGGCTGAGTCTCGTTTTGGAGGACGGCGGATGGCCGTAAAGGATGACGGCCGGAAAATTGTCGCCGACAATCGCAAAGCCCGGCGAAATTTCGAAATCGAAGAAACCTTCGAAGCGGGCATGGCGCTGCAAGGTTCGGAAGTGAAATCCTTGCGCAACGGCAAGGCCAATATCGCCGAATCCTATGCGAGCGTCGAGGACGGGGAGATCTTTCTCGTCAACGCCAACATACCGTCCTATAAGCAGGCTGGCCGATTCAATCATGAGCCGAGGCGGCCGCGGAAATTGTTGCTCCACAAACGCGAGATCGACAAGCTGATCGGCGCTGTGCAACGGGAGGGAATGACGATCGTGCCGCTCAAGCTTTATTTCAACGAGCGCGGCATAGCCAAGCTCGATCTGGCCATCGCGCGCGGCAAAAAGCTTCACGACAAGAGGGAAACGGAGAAAAAACGCGATTGGCAGCGCCAGAAGGCGCGTCTCATGCGCGAAAAAGGCTGAGGAACGAGAAATGGCGAACGACAAGAATTTATCCGAAATTCCCGCCGGTTTGCCGATACCCGAGGATGACGGGGCGGCAAGTCATTTGCCTGGACTGGCGATGCCGGACATCGCTCTGCCGGCGACCATCGGCGGAGCGGTGGAGCTCTCCAAACTTCCGGGGCGGACCGTGGTCTTCGTCTATCCACGGACGGGGGTCCCCAGCATGCCGTCTTTTGTCGAAGACTGGGATCTGATCCCCGGCGCCCGCGGCTGCACGCCGCAGAACTGCGGCTTTCGCGACCATCATGGCGAGCTTGAAGCCGCAGGCGCCCGCGTTTTCGGCCTGAGCACACAGGACACCGGCTTTCAGAGGGAGGCCGTCGAGCGATTGCATCTGCCGTTTTCATTGCTGAGCGATGCCGAATTGCGGCTTACCCGGGCGCTCAATCTGCCGACAATGGCCGTCTCCGGAATCACGTTGCTGAAGCGCATGGGACTCGTCATACGCGATGGCGTCATCGAGCACGTTTCCTATCCGGTGTTTCCGCCGAACGCGCATGCCGAGACAACGTTGGACTGGCTGAAGGCACATCCGGCCTAGAAAGGCCTTTTGCAGCTCGAAGAGGTTGCATCCGTGAGCAGCGCCGGCGACAGTGTTACACCCTGAGTTCCGTTCTGATTTTCGCGAAGACGGCCCTGAACATCTCTTCCGTCAACCGGCCGGTATTGGTGTTGTAGCAGGAACAATGGTAGCTGTCATAAAGGCTGAGACCGCTACCATTGTTCC
>CAYWBS010000021.1:0-14791 GCA_964456215.1 uncultured Hyphomicrobiaceae bacterium | reverse complement strand
TTTACGTGGCCGACAACGATTACTTTGGTCCCCGCGTCACAAACCTCGGCGAGCCGGTCGAGATCGGTTAACATCACCTCAGGCGGGCGCTTGGACTCCAGCACAATCAGATTTGGTGTTGGCGCATTCTGGTAGAAGGCCAATGCGGCATCGATGCCGCCCATCTGAATCGTGAGCTGCGCCTTCGCCAAGCGGCGATCTCTCGACGCTGTATTGAAAACATCCGCAGTCTCTTGGTCACTACAGAACGCTTGGATAGAGACGCGCGGGATCGGCCGCGCCCGCGCTTTCTGCTCGGATTCTTTTAAGATGGCCGGAGCGCCAGATGGGGCAGACGCCGCCTCCTGGTTCACTTCCGGGATTTGGCCGGTTTCTTCCGCGGAATCTGCAGAAGAGACGGTATCTTTCGTTCCTTTGATCGCTGCGTTGCTCATCACTTCGCCACGTCGCTAACTGCGCCTGATTCTTCTTTCGCCTTTTGAGACACGGTCGTCTCACCCTTTACGTACTTGTCAAAAACCACATCGCGCCGGTCCCCATGGCGCGGCGTTTCTCCGCGCGGGTGGACGAGATCTCTGGGATTTGCGATCATCGCCGCGAGGTTGCGCTGGCTCGCACAGCCAAAGTTCGAATAGTTCTCGTTGTATTTGTCTTCGCCCAAATTCTTTGACCAATCGCCGCACTCGGGACCTTCGGCAACATAACGCCCGTAGCTCAGCCTAACAGGGGGCATGGACTCCTTGCTGGCGTGATAAGGGCGAAAGGCAATGGCATTGCGCGGAATACCGTAAGCGCGAAAGATCGATCGAATATCCCGCAGCGCGTTAAACGTGGCTGTCTCGTTTGCCGCGCCGCTCGGAGCTGACACCGCGATCTTTCCGCTCCAACCGCTTTTCTGGTAGCCGGCCACAAAGCGCCTGACCCGTCCCCGCTGACGCTCCGTCAACCCATAAGCGCCGGATACCACCGGAAGCTTTATCGAAACCGAGCGGCTGGTCACACGGATCGGGTGCCTCTCTTCGACACTCGATGCCAACGGATAGGGAGGTGTATGCAAGTCCTCCATTTTCGAGCAACTGGCAGATGCAGCAATTACCATCATGCCCGCAATGGCCCGCATCGCGACATTCCAACCAGCTCTCCACCGATAGTGCTCGGCTCTGACGATCATCATCCTACTCCTCCATCCCCGGCACTACTTCACGATAAAGCCGTAATTACCCTTGTAGCCCCCAGAAGGCATTGCGTCTGGCTCCCGACCATAAACTCTGTTCAGGCGGCCCATAAAATAGCGGCCGAAGTCAGAGGCCGGCATAAATCCGTCGTCGGGACGCGCCAGCTTGTTCCGCGCCGTTGGATTGACCGTGTACGGCGTGACGATAACCACCAGTTCGGTTTCCTTTTTTTGGAAATCCGTGCTGCGAAAAAGACCTCCCAATACCGGCAGTTTCTTCAGACCCGGCAAGCCGTCGAGATTCTGCTTGGTGTCATCAGAGATCAGCCCGGCCATGACCAGGGCTCCGCCGCTCGGCAATTCGACCGTGGTCTCGGCGCGGCGGACTTTCAGGGCTTGCAGCGAAATGCTGCCGGCCGTTACCGCACCGTCAGAGCTGAGTTCGCTCACCTCAGTCGAAATCTTAAGACTGATACGTCCTTCCGACATCACCAATGGCGTGAAAGATAAGCCAACGCCGAATGGTTTCCACTCAACCGAGATCGCGCCGTCTTTGTTGGAGACAGGGATGGGAAATTCACCGCCTGCCAAGAAACTTGCCGTTTCACCGGAAATCGCCGTGAGATTTGGTTCTGCCAACATGCGGCTCAAACCATTGCGCTCGAAGGCTTCAAGGGTTTTAGCCAAACAATTCGCGCCGGTGCCCAGAAGAAAACTGGTTGGAACGATGCCAGCTGGATTGGCCAATGTCGACGGTATTCGACATTCAGTGGGATTCGGTCCGAGAACGCCAAAGAAATTTCCGTTCTGTCCTGTTTGATTGGTGAGCGGAAAGCCATTATTTGTGTTGCCGCCAAATCCACTATTACCCTCGTGCTGCCAATTCCAATTTACGCCGAGACGTTTGATCATCTCGCGATTCATTTCCGCGATCGTCACTTTGAGGAGCACCTGCTCTTTGGCGTTGACCGCGAGCATATTGAGGACTTTTTCCTTCTTTTCAACGAAACGTCCGGCGATGTCCGCCGCACGCACAGCGCCCGCCGGGTTGGGCACTCTGCCCGTCAGCACCACATTGTCGTTGACCATTTCCGCTTTGATGTCAGAGCCTGGAATGAAACGCTTCAGGAGCCCAGTCAGCGCAACCAGGTCCCGCTCAATGGAGACTTCAAGCGTGAGTATTTGCTTGCCATCACGGTCAAAGAAAAAAGCGTTTGCCTGCCCGGTCTTCATGCCGATCAGGTAGACCCTTTTTGATGAGTGAATAACGGCCTCCATCATCGTGGGGGTGGATACAAGAACGTCTTGCACTTCCCGGGGCAATTCGACGACCATGGACTTGTTCAGACCTAATGTGACCTGGCGCGTTAAGGGGAGTGGCTCCGAACTCGATATCTTAAGCCAGGATCGATGCGCGTCCCGAGCCAAAGCCCGTTCCATAGTTGATGTTCCCGTGATCAAGCCGACGAGGATCAACGCCGCGAAAGCTGTGCGCAGCCAAGCCTTCCGTAAAAAATTCCGCACGACTATTATCTTCACCCCAATACACCCCTTTTTTGGACAGTCGAGCCGCTAGTTCACACCGAATGCGCGCGATTTGATGCCGTACTTCAGAAGCTTAATCGAAATGCCGCGCTCTCCCGCCAGCGCCCGGTCCTCCGACTGAGGGCCATTCGCGCCGGGATTGGAATCTGCAAGGCTTCTTAAGGCCAACGAAATAGCGCCCATCGATTGTGCCAATGTCAGAAGTTCGGACTGGCGCGGAGTCAGCTCCAATGTCGCGGTTTTGCCGTTCGCGACTTTCTTATCGCCTTTCTGCTCGATATTTTGACCGATAGCGAGCACGCGAACATTGCGGAGAACGGTATCGCTGACATGCTCTTCGCGCTGCGCAGTCTTTAGCCGGCGCGTGACGATCACATCAACTCGATCAGTGGGAAGAATAAAACCACCCGCGGCCGTCTCTTCGCGAATCGGCGTCGAGATCGCGCGCATGCCCGATGGAAGGATCGCCGCCATCACACCGCCATCGCTCTTCTTGATGAGTTTCTGATCTGTAATAGGCTCGCCGCCTAAGAATGGCGCCCGTGCGATCGCACCCGCAAAGTCGGAAAGCGCCTTCGGCTTATTATTTCGCGTGATATAGCCTTGGGTCGCCGCATCCGACGGCCAAGGCTGCCATTTAAGATCCTTAGAGTGAACAGAATCGCCAAGATTGATGTTCCTTGCCGCTACAAGAACCTCAGTGGTGTTCAAATCCTTTTCGACTGTTACCACTTTCTCCGCCGATGTCACTAGACTCTTTGCCAGCATAGCCGCTCCGCCAGCTGCCAAGACCGCGATCCCCAAAACCACCACTCGCGCCCGTTTCATTGTGTTGCGGATCCTCTAGTCCAAGTAAACTTTCGATATGCCTCGTCCGTACTCTGCGGCACAATTATCAATGTTGCGTTAATGGCAATCCAGATTGACAAGTTGACGCCGGATTTTCAGCGATTCCAATTCTTGGGGCTGAAAGTTCTGATTGATCAGTGGAGGAATGGTTGAACCCATTGTGTCGAAGGATAGACGATGAGCCCCGCCGCCCCCAAGGCGATACCGTAAGGTATGCCTTGCTCAGCATTGTGAAGCCGCTCAATCCAGCGATGCCCGATTAATCCGGCGGGCAGTTGAAGCCTTCGCAAGAACAAGAATGCAAGCGTCAAGGCACCGCCCAGGAAGGCGGTAACGACCGCAAAGTTCGCGAGGTGCTCGAATCCGAGCCACAAGGCCGCGGCCGCGCATAGTTTGGCATCACCGCCCCCGATCCAGCCTCTTGAGAAAAATACAAACGCGACGACCAGCGTCACACACCCTGCGGAGATATGCATTGACATGTCATTGAGGTTCAGACCCGCTAGCGGCGCCAAAACAAGGAATGCCACGACGAGAACGACCGATATTCGGTTCGGGATCGTCAATGTCATAAGATCCATGGTGGCCGCCAGCGCCATAGCGCCTGGAAATACGATGAGTAATAAATAATCCAGCACCCTTACGCCCTATCACCAAAAACGGATGACCATCTCGGATCGCAACGCAGTCAGTATGCCCAAAGACCGATAAAATAGTTGTAAACCGCCGTCGGCTTTTTTCGCCCTCGATCCGTCGACCCGGGGCATGTCAGAGAGAGGGCCAGGGTTACTTACAGATTTTACGTAAGGCCGAAATGACGAACCGCCCGCCAAGTTTGGCGGGCGGTAAAGTCTGGGGCTATAGGCCGCGCCGCAAAGGCGCGGTCCAGAGTTAGACAGTTACGACATATCGACGAATGCCGTCGTTGACCGTCATTAAGGCGTCATACCCTGATTAACGGAATTGAAGGTACCATTGACCGTACCACCGAGGCCGTTCACCGCAGCGATAATCGCGACGGAAATACCTGCGGCGATGAGGCCATACTCGATCGCGGTGGCTCCAGATTCATCCTTCAAGAAACGTGAAAGCATCTTTTTCATGACAACTCTCCCTAAGTCTTAGGTGTCTGATAGTTCGCTCAAATGCGAATGATGGTTCTCCGCACTTGTGAACATTGGACAATTTAACTGGCAACTCTTTCAAATAAGTTAAAGCTCGAAGCCCACATAAGTTTATTAGAAATTTATATTAATTTCTGTTTAAAGGTAAAAATATGTTAACTTACGAATACGCCGAGGCATAAAGGTTTATTTGAAAGTTATTCAAAAGAGGTGCGAGGTTGCATTACGTTCATTCGCTTCTATTCACGCAGATATGTTAGCTATATTGCTAGAAGTGCCTGTTCGGATTGTTTTTGTGGTCTCTGTCAAAAATAACTGAAGCCATACTAGGAATTTGGGATTCATTCACCTTTTCGCCGTTAAATACGCTGAACGAATGTAAATGGGACCGTTAGTCATGGATCTTGGGTACGCGAATATCCTTTTCCCGCGGAACGCGGCAAAAGGCCTCCTCATCGCGCTCGCGGTGTTTATCACACTAATCCCGGTTAGTACGCGCGCCGACAGCGCCGAAATAGGCGTACGCATCGACGAGGCTACGCTTCTTAGACTCGATCGCGAGACCGCTGAGATTATTGTTGGAAATCCGACAATAGCGGATGTCTCCGTTCAGAGCAGCAAAACTCTCGTTATCACGGGGAAGAGTTTTGGCCTGACCAACGTCATTGTACTGGATGCTCAGGGCAAGGAAATCGTAACTGCAAAAATTACCGTACGCATCGATTCGAGCCGTGTCGTAACCCTTCGCAAGGGTACGGCCCGTTTCTCTTATCATTGCGCACCGACATGCCAGGAAACGCTTTTGATAGGTGACTACGCACCGCAATTCGACAAGATTCAGAAGTCGACCGCAGCCAAATTTGCGATCGTGAATTCTTCTCTATCCGGTTCTGCGGCGCCGCAATAAAACCTGAACATACGGATTGTTGAACGAAACCGAACTGCTGAACGCCGGACCGCGATCCGCAAACACAAACAGCGAAATGAGAATGGGGCGTCAAGTCGACGCCCTTTCTACTTCCAATATTGACAGGCCGTAGAATTTGACAAACCATTTGACGCAGGAGCCTGCAAAGCCAGTGTCGTTTCCGGGAAATTCTCTGCGCCGACAGATTTCCCGATCAACTTCCGAAGAGTTTCAGTTCTAAGTGCTCATTTGTGTGAATGTCAAATTGCGGCAACTACAGAACTTAAATTCTGAAGTTTGAACGCGAATTCGTGAAGTATTAACATTATCAGAACATCAATTAACCAAATTGAGTATTTATCGAACTTCTAAACTGTATCTTAACTCCAAAGGTATTGAATAACGCTTCTATTTTAGTGGAGGCGTAAAATGAAGGACTTGCGTGCGCCCGCCAGATCAACGGGACCCCGCCGAAAATTCTCCCTTTTGAGCAAATTTCGCAAAGACCGATCTGGCGTATCGGCCGTCGAGTTTGCCCTTGTTGCAGGTCCTTTCTTCGGACTTCTATTCGCGATAATGGAAGTGGGACTTGTGTTTTTCGGCACATTAACGCTTGAAAATGCGACGGAGGAATCCGCGCGCCTCATTCGCACCGGCCAAGCTCAGGCGATTTCCATGAGCGAAACGGGCTTCAAGAATGAGGTATGCAACCGGATCTTTGCTCTTTTTGACTGTCAAAACGGCCTCAAGGTCGAGATCAGAACGTTTCCGGACTTCGCCGATTTGGCAGCAAACGGCTTTGTCGATCCGTTGGACGGCAACGGAGACCTGCGCGATGATTTCACATTCGATATCGGCAAGGGCGGAGACATCGTCCTTGTCCGCGTATTTTACGAATGGAACCTCATGGTCAGCTTTCCAGGCGTTGGCCTTTCCAACATGGCCAATGGCCACCGGCTTGTATCGGCGGTGACTTCGTTTCGAAACGAACCTTTCGATTCTTGAGTTCGCATGATGTGTGATGGAGCGGATGAGTATGCGGAAATGGAACATGCCGGCATTCCGGCGCCTGAAAAGCTTCTGGTCTGAATCTCGATTCCGCCGCAACAAGAGTGGTATCGCGGCGGTCGAATTCGCGATGATCGTTCCACTGATGGTCGCCCTCTATATGGGCGCGGTTGAGTTTGGACAGGTGCTTGCCGTGGATCGTCGCGTTTCGACCGTGGCGAGCGCGACCGCGGATCTTATCGCCCAGGCGGAAAAGGTGACGACGTCGGACATCAATGATATTTTCGCGATTTCGTCATCTATTATGAAGCCCTATAGCGGGGCGTCGCTGAAAATCGTACTAACGAGCATTGTCGCCGACCAGGATAACAAGACGACGGTCGATTGGTCCGAAGCTTATAATGGCGCAACCGCAAAGGCGCCGGGTACCGACTACACACTGCCAAGTCAGAATATGACGCAACCCTTTGGCAGCATCATTGTCGCCGAAGTCGAATATACGTATCGCTCACCACTCCTCTTCCATCTCGATGAGGATATCTTGCTAACCAACACTTATTATCTGCGTCCCCGCAAGACCTTGACCGTCGAAAAGAACTGACCAAGTTACGCGATAGCCGCTGGATTGCTACCGGTTCGGAGACTTCGAAAGTGGTCAGCGTTCGGCTCAGGCACCGCAAAATCCTTTCTCGGAAAGTCTTTTCGTCTTAAATACCTCGTGCGAAGGGGGATCGATATCCATTCCCTTTGGCATTCGTACAACCAGACAATCTTTGATCTGAACAGGTCTATGGGACATGCGACTGCTGTCACTCAGCGCGGCAATGCTCCTGGTTGCTTTGATTTCGCTCACTATCGGACCGGCGGACATTTCGCCAGCCGCCGTGATCAAGGCAGTTGCAGGAGCCGGAACCAATATCGATCGGACAATTGTCTGGGAGATCCGCCTGCCCCGCACGCTCCTCGCCATGATGATCGGCGCCACGCTTGCACTGTCAGGCGCTGCGCTGCAAGGGTTTATCCGCAATCCTCTCGCCTCACCGTCTCTGCTCGGAAGCTCGAATTTTGCCGCCCTCGGCGCCGTCATTGCAATCTATTTCGGTACATCGAATAGCTTTTCAATGGCCGTTCCCGCCGCCGCGATCACACTGAGTCTGCTTTCCATTCTTCTTCTGATCGTGATCGCGGGGAAGGATTCACGCGTCCTCACGCTGATCCTTACCGGCCTCGCCCTTTCCTCGCTCGCCAGCGCCCTGACCGCACTTACTCTCAATCTCGCCCCCAACCCATTCGCCGTCGTCGAAATCGCGTTTTGGCTGCTTGGTTCGCTATCGGACAGATCGTTTGCCCATGTCGCTCTCGCCGCGCCGTTTATGATCATCTGCTGGTGCGTCCTACTATATGACGGAAAGGCTTTGCGGGCGCTGACGCTCGGCGAAGACACGGCGCGCTCTCTTGGCATCTCGATCGAAACCGTCCGGATACGGATTGCTTTTGCGGTCGCCCTCGGTGTCGGCGCGGCCGTGGCCGTTTCGGGGGTCATCGCTTTTGTCGGGCTCGTAGTGCCACATTTGATCAGACCGATGGTCGCCTATGATCCAGGCAGGCTGCTCTTGCCATCAGCTTTGGCGGGCGCGACATTGTTGACCGCCGCTGATTGCGCGGTACGACTTCTCTCGGCCACGACAGAGCTTAAGCTTGGAGTCCTAACGGCGATCATTGGCGTCCCATTCTTTTTGGTATTGGTGTTTCGCGAACGTCGTGGCAAGCCGGCCGTGATTTAAACGCTGTGCAACGCAAATATCATGACTTCGACAACGCCGTTACTGGATATTGAAAATCTCACTGTCAGGCTCGGCGGCGCCTGCATCCTTGAAGACATAAATATCTCAGTTGAAACTGACGAATTCATTGCCCTGATCGGACCTAACGGCGCAGGCAAGACAACTTTGCTCAGAACCATTGCCGGGCTCCTCTCTTTTCGCGGCAGGATTAGGATCGCAGGCGACCCCATTGCAACGCTTTCGCCGCAAGCACGCGCACGCCTTCTAGCCTATCTGCCGCAGGGTCACACGGTTCATTGGCCAATGAATGTCGAGGATATTGTCGCGCTCGGGCGGCTACCCTATCAGCGGGCACTGCAAAAGCCTAATGTCGAAGATCAGGTTATCGTGATGGCGGCGATTGCCTCGACCGAACTCGATGCATTTCTTGGCCGCTCGTTCGATACGCTTTCTGGCGGTGAACAAGCCCGGGTCATGCTGGCCCGGGCTCTTGCCGGGCGAGCGCCTTTGCTTCTCGCCGACGAACCCACCGCGTCGCTCGACCCCTATCATCAACTGCATGTCCTTGAACTGATGCAAGATCATGTGAAGAGTGGTCATACTGTTATCGCCGTGCTCCACAATCTGCAACTTGCCAGGCAATTCGCGGACCGATTGATCGTTTTAAACGGTGGCCGAATCGCAGCCGACGGATCGCCCGAAGCCGTCCTCACCATGGAGAGCTTGGAATCAATTTATCGTGTTCGCCCCTGCTCGAAGACTGGCAAGGAAGTCGACCTATTCGCATTATCTTGGCAAAGAGTTGATGATGCGGGGAAATAAATGTTCATATAAAGAAGAGCATGTTCGCAGCCGTGCAATAATTGTATTGCCGTTGATCTCTGTTTTGCAAATTTGGCGATAGTGAATCACGTAATTCCCCTGTTCAGGATTTTGACAACCCGTTAAATAATGCTGCAGAAACGGCGCGAAACAATTTCAAGAATGGGAGGACGCGGTGGCGCTTTGGTTGCGATTCAACAAAGACAGTGAAGTGGGATTTGGCACCGTCGAAAACGGGACCATCACCATATTTGAAGGTGATATGTTTGATGGCCCTTCGGAGACCGGCGACCGGCTAGCGCTTGCGGACGTCAATATCCTTATTCCCTGTATTCCGAGCAAGATGATTTGCCTTTGGAACAATTTTCACAGCCTCGCTGCAAAGTTGGAGGTACCGGAACCCCCGGAGCCGCTTTACCTTTTGAAGGCGCCAAGCGCGTTTCTCGCACACGGCGAGACGATCCAGCGTCCGGCCTCCTATGATGGTCCCGTGGTTTATGAAGGGGAGTTAGGCATCGTTATCGGCAAACGTTGCAGCCAAGTGGGTGAGCCCGACATTGCGGACTATATCTTCGGTTACACCTGCATAAACGACGTAACTGCCGCGAAGATTATCCAAAAGGATCCAACCTTCCCGCAGTGGGCACGCTCTAAAAGCTACGACACGTTCGGTGTCTTTGGGCCCTTCACCGTGACGGGTATCGACCCGATGGACCTCAGTGTCAAAACCGTCCTTAATGGGCAGGAAAGGCAAAACTACCCGGTTAATGATATGATCTTTCCCCCGAACCGGCTGGTAAGCCTTATTTCCCACGATATGACGCTCATGCCGGGGGACGTGATAGCGTGCGGGACATCTCTCGGTGTCGGTTCCATGAAGGAGCCCACGAATGATGTAGAGGTTACGATTGAAGGAATTGGCACGCTGAAGAACGTGTTTGTTCAATAGGTGGAAATCAGAGCTAACGCCGCTCCCAACGGTGTCGCGGACGTCCGGCGCGACGGACGAAGGGAGCCCAGGGAGGAAACACGATGAAAATCTGCATAGTTGGCGCCGGCGCTATTGGCGGCCTTATGGGCGCGAAATTCGCTCTCGCGGGAGAAAACGTGACGGTGATTGATCAGGGAGCGCATTTGGCGGCGATCAAGGAAAACGGCCTTAAACTCATTTGGGAGGACGGCGAGGAATTCACCGCCAAAGTCAATACCGCAGATAGCATCGCAGAGGCGGGACCCCAGGACCTTGTTGTGTTGGCGGTCAAAGCGCATTTCTTGGATCAGGTGGCAAAGGACATCCATTACCTGATGAACGCCGACACAATGATCGTCACGGTGCAAAACGGTATCCCTTGGTGGTATTTCCACAAACATGGCGGCCCATTCGACGGCCATCGTCTAAACGCCCTCGACCCGACGGGCATTCTCGGCAAAAGCATTGATGCCGACAAGATCATAGGATGCGTTGTCTATCCGGCGGCCTCTGTGCCGGAGCCCGGCATTATCAAGCATACAGAGGGTGACCGTTTTCCTGTAGGCGAATTGGACGGGTCGGAATCCGAGCGCGCCCAGAAACTTTATGATCTTTTTGTCAAAGCCGGTTTCCGTTCTCGCGTGTTGGATGACATTCGCTCCGAGATTTGGTTGAAAGCCTGGGGGAATCTGTCATTTAACCCAATCAGCGCATTGACCCATGCCACATTGGTTGAGATTTGCCAGTTTCCGGAAACCCGTGAGCTCGCCGCCGACATGATGCGCGAAGCTCAGGCGATCGCAGAGAGAATCGGTATCACTTTCCGTCATACAATTGAAAAACGTATCGCCGGCGCAGAGAGTGTCGGCGCGCACAAAACATCGATGCTGCAGGATGTCGAAGCCGGCCGATCGCTCGAGACGGAAGCGCTGATTGGCGCAATTCTGGAAATCGGCCAGCTGACCGAAACGCCGGCGCCCTCGATCAAAGCCATTTATGCGTGCGTCAAGCTCTTGAACAAAGTGCTTGTCCTCAAAGGGACAGGGGTCCGCCTCAACGAGGCCGCCTGAAACGGCGGGGACAAAGGCTTGTCAGAACAGCGAAAATCAAAACCGCCCGAACAAATGGCGGCACATTCAATGGGCGAAACCGTTCTTGCCCGTTCGTTTGATTTTCCTTCGTTTTCGGCTCATAAATGGTCTGGTACAATACTGAGCTCAAAGGCTGTTACACCGTGCCTCTTGAGCGATGATGGGTTTCAAACCCCAATAAGAACAAAAATATAATCAAAATGGTTCGAGCTGCCGCAACCGACGGCATACCGCGGAATCGGGAGGAGGTTTTATGTTAAAGGCTTTGATCATCGATCCGGGCAAATGCACGGGATGCAAGCAATGCGAACTTGCCTGCTCCTATGAGAACGAGCAAGTCTTCAATCCTTCTAAATCGAGAATCCGCGTCTTTGACTTTCACCAAGAAGCGCGCTTCGTTCCATATACTTGCACACAGTGCGACGAGGCGTGGTGCCAGCAGGCCTGCCCTGTTAACGCCATTACGACGGACCACGCGACAGGCGTCAAAATCGTCAACGACAATCTTTGCGTCGGCTGCAAGGTTTGTACGATCGCCTGTCCGTTCGGGACTGTAAACTACAATGCCTCGACAGGTAAGGTTATCAAGTGCGATCTGTGCGGTGGCAATCCAGCCTGCGCCGAAGCGTGCCCGACAGGTGCGATCATTTACGCCGATATCGAGCAGGCAGGCTTCGACAGAATGAAACTTTGGGCTGAAAAGACAGACGCCGGCGCTCGGGTTAGTCAGTAAGGGAGGCGATCATGGCTTGGATGGGTCAAATTCTCCGCGTCAACCTCACCGAAGGTGCCAGTAGGACTGAACCGCTCAATATGGACTGGGCTCAGAAATACCTGGGGCAGCGCGGTCTCGCATCGAAATATCTCGTTGAGGAAATCGACCCCAAAGTGGATCCTCTTTCACCTGGAAATAAGCTGATATTCGCGACCGGTCCGCTGACTGGGACATGTGCTTCGACGGGCGGCCGCTATTCCGTTATTACCAAAGGCGCGCTGACCGGAGCGATAGCCTGCTCAAATTCCGGCGGCTATTTCGGCCCTGAATTGAAGTATGCCGGCTACGATATGGTAATCATCGAAGGCCGCGCGCCAAATCCCGTTTATCTCTCAATTATCGATGACAAAGTTGAATTGATCGAAGCCTCGGATATCTGGGGAAAATCAGTCTGGGAGGCCGATGCCGCAATCAAGTCCAAGCATCAGGACCCAATGATGCATATTGCGGCAATCGGCATCGCCGGCGAGAACCACGTTCTTTACTCATGCATAATTAATGATCTTCATCGGGCCGCCGGCCGTTCCGGTGTCGGCGCCGTCATGGGATCGAAAAATCTGAAGGCGGTTGCTGTCCGAGGAACGGGGGGCGTGAAGGTCAAGGACCTTAAAGCCTTCATGAAAGCAACCACCGACGCCAAGAAAGTGCTCGCAGATAACGCGGTCACCGGTCAAGGCTTGCCAGCATATGGCACGCAAGTGTTGATGAACGTCATCAATGAGGCAGGGGCCTTACCGACCCGCAACTCCCGTGACGTTCAATTCGAAGGCGCGCACGATATCTCTGCGGAGGCGATGGCGGAACCGAGAGGCAAAGATCACAAGCCAAACCTGCTCACCAACCAGGCTTGTTTCGGCTGCACAATCGCATGCGGGCGGATCTCCAAGGTGAATGAGGAGCATTACACGGTCGTCAACAAGCCGGAATATTGGCATGCATCGGGGGGACTTGAATATGAGGCGGCTTGGGCACTTGGAGCGGCCACTGGAGTCAATGATCTCGATGCGCTCACCTATGCCAATTTCATCTGTAATGAACAAGGCCTCGATCCGATCTCGTTTGGAGCGACCGTTAGCGCGGCAATGGAGCTGTATGAAAACGGCGCGATCACCGCAGCGCAGACCGGCGGCCTGGAGCTCAAATTCGGCTCAGCCGAGGCCTTGACCAAATCCGTGGAGTTGGTCGGCAAGGCGGAAGGATTCGGCAAAGAACTTGGCGA
Source organism: uncultured Hyphomicrobiaceae bacterium (assembly GCA_964456215.1). Taxonomy (GTDB): domain Bacteria; phylum Pseudomonadota; class Alphaproteobacteria; order Rhizobiales; family BFAS01; genus MnTg02. The sequence goes on along the minus strand of CAYWBS010000021.1, from coordinate 1,523 downwards.
AGGCTCGGCGCGCCTTTGCGCCAAATACGGCCATCCCGAGTTTTCAATGACAGTTAAAGGGCAGGAATTCCCTGCCTACGATCCTCGCGGCATTCAAGGAATGGGTCTCACATATGCGACGGCCAATCGCGGCGCCTGCCATCTCAGGAGCTACACCGTGGCGTCCGAGATCATGGGCATTCCGGAAAAAACGGATCCGCTGGTAACCGACGGAAAAGCAGGGCTCGTCAAGGCCTTCCAGGACGCGACTTCCGCAGTCGATTCGAGCGGTCTTTGCGTGTTTACGACGTTTGCCTGGACACTTGAGGACATCGCTCCCCAGATCGACTCCGCCTGCGAGGGAAGCTGGACAACCGACAAGCTTCTCGAAGTGGGCGAGCGGATCTGGAACTTGGAACGCCAGTTCAATAACAATGCCGGTTTCACGGCGGCGGACGATAAGTTGCCGGAACGCCTCCTCAGGGACGCGGCGAAGTCCGGACCGGCAAAAGGCAAGGTCAACGGCCTCGACAAAATGTTGCCGGAATATTACCAACTGCGCGGCTGGACGACAGAAGGCGTGCCAACGAACGAGACATTGTCTCGGCTGCAACTCTAACGGCCGACCGGGCTGCATTGTCTCAGCTCCCTGGCGAGTTCGATTCTCTGGCACCTGATTGGCGATATGGCCGAACAGAATTTCTCCCGACCTGGGGAGAAACCGTTTTGCGGATCCGCCCGTGGAGATCGTCATGACAACTGTCATGCTCCGGCGGCGGGACCGAACGCATTCAGAATCGAATTAATTGTTCTGGTAAGGCAAGTTCGATGCACCATGTCATTCTCGGCGCCGGGCCTGCCGGCGTTGTTGCGGCCGAAACGCTCCGTAAGGCCGATCCAGATTCGCAAATCACGTTGATTGGCGGCGAAGGCGAACCGCCCTATTCGCGCATGGCGATTCCTTATTATCTTTCCGGCGGCATAGGCGAGGTCGGCACCTATCTCCGCCCGGGTTCCAACCACTATGAGTCGTTGAACATCGATTTTGTACAAGGCCGCGCCAGCGCTATCTTTGCCGGACGGAAACAGATCAGGCTCGAAGGCGGAAAAGAGATCGACTACGGCAAGCTGCTGCTTGCCACGGGCGCCACTCCGATATGGCGGCCCATTGAGGGCTTACGTTCGCCAGGCGTCCACGCTTGTTGGACGCTGGAGGACGCCCGAAACATCATCCATCTCGCAGAGCGTGACCAGCCGGTAGTCCTTATGGGAGCCGGCTTCATCGGTTCCATTATTCTCGAAGCCCTCGTTAAGAAGGGAGTCAATCTCACCGTGGTCGAACGTGAGGACCGCATGGTACCGCGTATGATGGATGAAACGGCGGGCGCCATGCTGAAAAACTGGTGCGAGACCAGAGGCCTTCGCGTTCTGACGGCCACGGAGGTCACCAAAGTGAACAATGCAACGAACGAATTGACGGTTTCGATGAACTCCGGCGAACAGCTTCCGGCGAAATTGCTCGTTGTTGCCACGGGTGTAAGTCC
>CAYWBS010000020.1:0-15007 GCA_964456215.1 uncultured Hyphomicrobiaceae bacterium | reverse complement strand
TGACTCGCTGGCCGTGCTGCATCGAGCAGGCGGAGTGATAGGCCACTTTCAGCGAAGACCAGTTGCGCGGTGCGTCCTGATCGTAGTCGATCAGGAACTCGGTGATGTCTTTTGTGATCGCCGAGATTTCAAGGGCCCTGCGCGCATAGCCCGGCTCGTCCGCAAGCATGTGCACATAATCCTTCACAACGGTACCGCAGCCTGAGGCGTTAACGATCACCGCATCCAAAGGCTCGTCACGGGTAAGCTCGTACCAGGCGTCAATATTCATTTTCGCCGACTCGACGGCCTCTTTTTCCCGGCCCAGATGATGCACAAGCGCCCCGCAACACCCATCCTTGGACGTGATGATGACTTCAACGCCCTGGCGCGCAAGCAGCCGCACGGTGGCGTCATTTATCTCCGGCCGCAGCACTTCCTGTGCGCAGCCGGTCAGCAATACGACGCGCCTGGCGCGATGGCGATGCGGGCGGGCGATCCCCGCACCGGTATATCTTCCGAGCCGCGGTGGCCTGAAAGGCGCAAGCTCAAGCATGGCGGCAATCTCCTTCAGGCCGACCAGCTTAAAGAGGCCTTTGAAAGGCCGTCCGGCCATCGCCGCCCAAAGCGCCAGGCGAAAGCGGTTCGGCTGAGGCAGAACGAAAGCCAGCAAACTCCTCAGCAATCTGTCCTTGAGCGACCGGTGGCCCGTCTCCTCAATGTGAACGCGGGCGAGATCGACGAGATGCATATAGTCGACGCCGCTCGGACAGGTGGTCATGCAGGACAGGCACGAAAGGCACCGGTCGACATGAAACGTCACCTCCCGGCTCGCCGGGCGGCTTTCCTCGAACATATCCTTTATGAGATATATCCTGCCGCGCGGGCTGTCGCGCTCGTCACCGAGCAGTACGTAAGTCGGGCATGTCGCCGTGCACAATCCGCAATGAACGCATGAGCGCAGGATCGATTCCGCCTCCGCGATGCGCGGGTTCTGTAACTGCTCGGGCGTAAAGTTCGTTTGCATCGCCTGATCTACACTCCGGCATACATGCGGCCGGGATTGAGAATCCCCTGCGGATCGAAGGCCGATTTGACGCGCCCGGTAAGAGCAGCAACGCCGGCCTCAAGCGGCTGGAAGACATCGACAGCCGCGCGCGTCGAGACATCGGCGCGTATGAGCGTCGCATGGCCGCCGCTGGTGGCGACCGCTCTGCGGACCTCGGAGGCGCCCGCATCCGATATCGCCGGCACTTCCAGCCAGATAAGCCCGCCCGACCAGTCATAGACCGCCCGGCAGGCCGGGTGGTGCGCCCGAATCGACTTGACGACCCCCGCGCCGTTCTTCGGCGGCACTGACAGGCGCCAAAAAGGATTGTTCGATCCCTGGAGGACCTTCAACTCGCGCATATCCGACCAGAACAGGCGCGACCGGTCCTCCTCCAGGATGGCGATCTCCCCGAAGGATTCCATCAATTTGCGCAGCTCGCCGATGCGATAGCTGACGGACGACGAAAAATTTTCCAACCTGAGGGCCGTGAGAGAGGTGCCGGAAGAGGCAAGCTTCGGATCGCTGAGCCCGGAGACGAAAGTCTCATGCATATGAGCCGCGGCCGAAACCTCGAAGGGCGTTCCGAGAGCGGCGCACATGGCGTCGATCGCTATTTCATCGATCAGACCCATAAGGACGACTGTCTGACATGTCTCGGCCGCCGGCAGCACCTTCATTGTCACATCCGTCATGACGGCGAGCGTCCCCCACGATCCGCAAAGCCCACGGCAGAGGTCATAGCCGGTCACGTTTTTCATCACCCGTCCGCCAGATTTAAAGATCTCGCCCCGGCCGTTCACGGCCCTGACGCCAAGAAAATGGTCCCGGGCCGCCCCGGCGAGTATCCGTCTCGATCCAGACAGATTTCCGGCGAATACGGCGCCGATCGTGCATCGACCACTCTCTTCACCAAGTGCCCGCTCCAGATGCAGGGGCTCGAAGGCGAGCTGCTGGTCATTGGCGGCAAGCACCGTCTCGATTTCCGCGAGTGGCGTTCCGGCGCGGGCGGACAGCACAAGCTCGGTCGGCTCATAAAGCGTGATCCCCGTCAAGGCGGAGGTCGAGACGACGGCCCCCGTCTGCAGCGGCCGACCGATGGCGGCCTTGGTGCCCGCTCCCGATATTTCGAGCGGCATCTCTACCGCCGCTGCCTCCGAAATTATATAGGCCAGCGCGTTTTCGTCACCGGGCGTCAGAATTTCCGCCAAGACTTGGACTCCTAGACGATCAGTTTCTGGTCAAGCGGAAATACTTTGCCCGGATTGAGGCGCCATTCCGGATCGAACACGTGTTTCAGCCGAACTTGCTGCTCGAGGTCGATATCGGAAAACTGTATGGGCATCAAATCCCGTTTCTCGATGCCGACGCCGTGCTCTCCGGTCAGGCAGCCCCCTACGTCCACGCAAAGCTTGAGGATATCCGCGCCGGCCTGTTCGGCCTTTTCGACTTCTTCAGGATTATTCGCATCGTAAAGAATAAGGGGATGGAGATTGCCGTCGCCGGCATGGAAGATATTGGCGACCCTGAGCCCATATTGAGTGCAGATGCGGGATATTTTCTTGAGCACTTCCGGCAGCCGGCTCGTCGGAATGGTCCCGTCCATGCAGTAATAGTCGGCGATCTGTCCCATCGCTCCAAAGGCCGATTTCCGCCCTTTCCAAATGGCGGCGCTCTCTTTGGCGCTCTGGCTCACGCGAATGACGAGCGGCTCGTGCCGTTCCGCGATCTTGACGATCTGACCAAGCAAATTGTCGATCTCATCATCCGATCCCTCGACTTCGACAATCAGCAACGCCTGAACGTCGAGAGGGTAGCCAGCCTTGGCGAAGTCCTCGCAAGCGTGGATCGCGGGCTTATCCATGAATTCCAATGCGACCGGGATAATTCCGGAGCTGATGATTGAATCGACGCAGGCGCCCGCGGCCTCGTTAGAAGCAAAGCCGAGAAGCATCGGCCGGGCCCCTTCCGCGGACCGCAAAATCCGCACCGTTGCCTCGGTCGCGATTCCGAACTGGCCTTCCGAGCCGATGATCATGCCCAGCAGGTCGTAGCCCGGAGCGTCCAGATAGTCGCCGCCGATGTCAACGATCTCCCCATCCGCGAGGACAAACTTCAAACCCAGCACGTTATTGGTCGTCACACCATATTTGAGGCAATGCGCGCCGCCTGAATTCATGCCGATATTGCCGGCGAGCGTGCAGGCGAGCTGGCTGGACGGATCGGGCGCGTAGAAGAAACCGGCACCGGAGACCGCATTTGAAATACCGATATTGGTAATACCCGTCTGCACGCGCGCCGTGCGGTTCTCGAAATTCAGGTCAAGGACCCTGTTCATTCTCGAAACGCCGACAACGATTGAATCCGCCGTCGGCAGGGCGCCGCCCGAAAGCGACGTTCCGGCGCCGCGCGCGATGACCCTCAGCCCTTCCTCATGGCAATATTTCAGGACCGAGCTGACTTCCTCGGTCGTCTCCGGCAGCACGACCACCAGCGGCAGTGTCCGGTAGGCGGTGAGGGCATCGGTCTCGAAGACGCGCCGGCCGTCCTCATCGGCGATGACGCCTGCCTTGTTGTTAACCAGCCGCCGTAATTGACTGACGATCTTCCCGCGCCGCGCCATAACACGGCTTTCGGGCTCCAGGAGTTTAAGACCAGACATTGCCGGTTTTCCTTCGTTTGACAAATCCCGCCGCGACGAATGCTTGGTTGAGCGTCAACACCCCGTCAATGCGCAGGCCGCCGCAACGCGTCAGCCCGCATATTGATTTCAACCCATGGCCAGGCAGGATGATTTGTCCCTCAGCCAACTTAATGATCACCGCCGCCGGGGATTGACATCATTATCGCTCATTCCGTTATATTCAACTTATCGACAAAAACAAAAATGATTTATTCTACTCAGTTGAAATTTGCGCGGATGCATATATGACGGCAATAAGCGACCTCGAAATCTTTGCACGTGTGGTAACGGCTGGCAATATGTCGGCGGCGGGACGGGAGATGGGGCTTTCTCCGGCAGTCGTCAGCAAGCGGGTCAGTCACCTGGAGCGCCGACTTGGCGCCCGGCTTTTTCAGAGAACGACGCGCCAGCTCACACTCACCGAGACGGGCGAAGGGTTTTACGAACGCATCGTCAATGTTCTCGACCGCATAGAAGATGCCGAAGCATTCGTCGCTCGCCGCAACCTGACCCCGAGAGGCACCTTGAAAGTGACGGCGCCGACCGCCTTCGGACGCGTGCATGTCGCCCCTTATCTGGCCGAATTCCTGCAAAAATACCCGGACCTGAAACTGGAACTGATTCTCGAGGATCACTTCAGCGACATTGTCCGCGACGGGTTCGACGTTGCCATTCGCATCGGCGAATTGCAGGATTCGACGCTGGTCGCAAAACGTCTGGCGCCCAATTGCCGGGTCATCTGCGCCGCGCCCAGCTATATCGAGCGCATGGGCGCTCCTCGGACTCTGAGCGAAGTCTCCGAACATAATTGTCTCACGACCACGCCTCAGGAGGTTTGGCGGCTGGAGGGACCGGACGGTCCGGCCTCCATCCGCGTCAGCGGCAATGTCCGCACCAATTCGAGCGAAGTGGTGCGTGCCGGCGTCCTGTCCGGTCTTGGCATTGCACTGCGCTCAACTTGGGACATTGGCAACGAACTGAAGGACGGCAAACTGGGGGTCGTATTGCCGCAATATTATGGCTCGCCACGCGTGGCGCTCTACGCCGTTTACCCCTGCAGGGAGTTTCTTCCCGCAAAGCTCAAAGTGTTCATCGATTATTTTGCCAATCTCTATGGGCCTCAGCCCTACTGGGACAAAGGTTTGAAACTTTCAAATGATTCGTGAACCGCGAAGAGATCCTGCCTTCGCGCAGACGGCCGTTATTGCACTTTGCAGTTGTCGGCTCGATTTTTCAGGGCTCGTGCCCATCCGTTGAAGGTATGAGCAAGCATTCCGCTTGTTCCGCGCCCAAGGGAGACGAACAAGACCGGCAAATCAATGGGTCAAAAATAGGACTGCCCATCAGCGTAGGACAATGCTATCGGAAACGGCCGCACCCCGGCTTCGGCAAAACCGGGCGTAGAAAGGGTGAGTTCGTGCAGTCAGAGCAAACACCTTGGCAGGACCAACCGCGGAAGCCGCGGGTCGGGCTATTCGTTACCTGCCTTGTCGATCTGTTCCGCCCAAGCGTGGGCTTCGCGGCCATCAAGCTCCTCAACCAGGCCGGCTGCGAGGTCGGCGTTCCCGAGACGCAAACCTGCTGCGGCCAGCCGGCATATAATTCTGGGGATCGCGCCGACGCTGCAGCGATCGCACGGCAGGTCATCGCTGCGTTCGAAGCCTATGATTATGTCGTTGCCCCTTCGGGATCGTGCGCGGGAATGCTGCGCATACATTTTCCGGCGCTCCTGCGCGATGAGCCGGCCTGGTCGGAACGGGCCGAGCGCTTCGGTGAAAAAGTCCACGAGCTGATTTCGTTCCTGGTCGATATTCGCGGAATGACGAAGGTCGATGCACGCTATTATGGCACGGCGACCTACCACGATTCCTGTTCGGGGCTGCGCGAACTCGGCATCAAGAACCAGCCGCGCCGTCTGCTCGCCTCCGTTGATGGCCTGACCCTCAAAGAGATGCCCGATGCCGAAACCTGTTGCGGGTTCGGCGGAACCTTCTCGGTCAAATATCCGGATATCTCGAACGCCCTCGTTGAGAAGAAAACCGACGCCATCAGAACGGTGGAGAGTGATTTGCTGCTCGCGGGCGATCTCGGCTGTCTTTTGAACATCGCCGGAAAGATCAAGCGGCAGGGGACCCCGCAGGCCGTGCGCCATGTTGCCGAAGTGCTCGCCGATATGACCGACGAACCGGCGATCGGCGACAGTTCAAAAATTGCGAGATCGTAAAATGACGAACACAGCTTGGTAATCGCAAGGCCATGGAACCGACCTCTCACGACTTCAAAGACAACGCCCGCAAGGCCCTCGGCGATGATCAGCTGCAACGCGCCCTGGGCAATGTGCGCACCGGATTCATCAGCAAGCGCGCGGAGGCCCGGGCCGCGCTGCCGGAATTCGACCGTCTCCGCGATCAGGCGCGCGACATCAAGAACCATAGCCTGGCGCATCTCGATCTTTATCTGGAAGAATATGAGCGCAAGGTCACCGATGCGGGCGGGCATGTGCATTGGGCCGCCGATGCCCCGGAAGCCAGGGAGATAATATCCGATTTGTGTTTGCGCGCCGGGGCGAAATCCGTGACCAAGGGCAAGTCCATGGTCGCGGAGGAAATAGCGCTGAACCAGTATTTGGAGGCGAAGGGTCTGGAGGTCGTCGAGACCGATCTCGGCGAATATCTGATTCAAATCCGCGGCGAGACGCCAAGCCATATCATCGCTCCCGCCGTGCATCTCAATATGGATCAGATCGAGGACGATTTCCGCCGGCGGCACACGAATTTGCCGCCAGCGCGGATTCTCGACGATCCCCAAAAGCTCGTCAACGAGGCGCGCACCATACTGCGCGAGAAATTCATCGCCGCTGACGTCGGCATCACCGGCGCAAACTTTCTCATCGCCGAGACAGGCAGTTCCGTCATCGTCACCAATGAAGGCAATGGCGATCTGACGCAAATATTGCCGCGCGTTCATATCGTCATCGCGACAATCGAGAAGATAGTCCCGACGCGCGAGGACGCCATGACCATCTTAAGGGTCCTGGCGCGCTCGGCCACGGGCCAGGAATTCTCCACCTATACGACATTCTCGACCGGCCCGAAGAGGGCCGATGACCCCGACGGCCCTGAAGAATATCACGTCGTTATCCTGGACAATGGCCGCGCCGAAATGCTTGGCACCGAGTTCCGCGATGTGCTTCGCTGTATCCGCTGCGGCGCTTGCATGAACCATTGCCCGATCTATCACGCGATCGGCGGCCACGCTTACGGCTGGGTATATCCCGGACCGATCGGCGCGGTCCTCACGCCCTCCCTGATAGGCGTTGAGGAAGCCGGCCACCTGCCGAACGCCTCCACCTTTTGCGGCCGCTGCGAAGACGTTTGCCCGATGCGTATTCCGCTGCCCAAAATGATGCGCAAGCTGCGGGAACAGGAATTCGAAAAGGCCGCCTCGCCCTGGATGCAGCGCGCGGCGATCAGGTGCTGGGCCTTTTTCGCCAGGCGTCCCCGGATCTACCGACTGGCGGTGGACATCTTCATCCCGGTACTGGCGCGGTTTGGCCGCAAACGGGGCGCCCTCAAATTCCTGCCATTCGCCGGAGCGTGGACGAAATACAGACATCTTCCGGCACCACAAGGACAAACATTTCAGCGGCAATGGCAAAAGCGACTGAAACGGCAGATCAGCCAATGACCCACAGCGAGAACGCGCGGCAGAAAATCATGACGGCCATCCACGCCTCTCTCGGCGTCAGCGGCGGCGAGGCCGAGCGGATCACGGAAGTCAGTGTCCGTCTTGACCAGCATAAGCCCAATCTGATCCCCGAGCGTGCGCGAAACACGCAGGCCGAAAACGTCGCCCTTTTCCGCACCATGATGGAAAGTCAATCAGCCACGGTCGTTGACCTCGGGAGCATTAACGACGTCCCGGACAGAATCGCGGATTATCTGCGCGACAACAATCTTCCGGCGGCCCTCCGCATGGGATCCGATCCGGTGCTCAACGCGCTTCCCTGGCAGGAGAAGACGGCCCTTGAAGTCGGCGTCGGCAAGGCTACCCCTCAAGACAGCGCGGCCGTCAGCCGGGCCTTCGGAGCCGCGGCGGAAACCGGCACATTGTTTCTGACGTCCGGCGATCATAATCCGACGACGCTGAATTTCCTGCCGGAAACGCATATCGTGGTCCTGCGAAAGGTGGATATCGCAGGGTCCTATGAGGAGGTTTGGGAGCAGTTTCGGGAAGTTTATGGGCAAAGATCCATGCCGCGCACCGTCAATCTCATCAGCGGGCCATCCCGGACGGCCGACATCGAGCAGACGATCATCATGGGCGCCCACGGACCGAGACGCATGTGCATTTTGCTCGTCGACGACTTTCAGTAACCAAAAGACCGGCGAAGTGGCCGTCCCGCCGGGACGCAGGCCAAGCCAAATCTGTTGATGGTTCGGTTCATTTCCTCAGCAGCCGCTGACAATGCGCGACGCAGGATTGAAAGTTCTGCTGGCATCGGGATTTGGCCGCACTCCGAAAACATTGATTTTTCCTGGCCTTGCAACTTTGGACGCACGCCCGCAACTTCTGCAGCTGCTGTGCCTCTGCCGGCTCAATGCGCACCGTAAGACAACCGGCAGCAGCGATGAGCGCCGCGCTTAGCGCCCCGACCATCAAACGCCGGTCGATGTTCATCGCTAAAGCCCTTTCAACACGATCTGCCGCCCATTTCGGATTATTATATCACTTCGGATTAGTGTAACACGAATGCCAGCATGCTTTACGGCCGAACTCCCGGCATCGGCGCGGCACGTCCGCGACCAATACCGCCCTTTTCAGCGCTGGCTTACGAGGAACCCGCCTGCCGCTGCCGCCATCCCTAGGATAAGCCGCCATCCCTAGGATAAGACGGCCCTGATAACCCGTTTCATCGCCTAAATTGGCGGACTCAATCTGAACCTGCGCTGAATGTCGAAGGAGCCACCACCGGTAAAGTAAATACTTTATGTATACGCCTCCGGTGATTGCCTTCCAAACCTCTATTTCCTGTGGAAAGCTCAGCCTCCACTCAAAAAAAGCTTTAAATCACATCGATATCCTGGGTAACAGTAAGTGGCGATTTCTGTGCATAAAGGGCACGGGGACTGAAAAACGGGGACTCCATCATAGCGATGAGCGAGCGCCGGTCGGCCGCGGCAAGGTGGTGTTATTGGTTTGTCAATTTGCCACGCTGGCAGAAGCGGACGGTACTGATTTTTAACGATCTGCTCCTCTTCAGCCTGGCGCTTTGGGCGTCGTTATCTTTCAGGCTTTTGACATTTTACGTGCCGCCGTCGATGGAGTTCGGCCTGTTGCTGGCGGCAGCGCCATTGATCGGCGTCGCCACATTCTACTTTTCGGGCCTCTACGGACTGGTGACCCGGTACTTCGTACAAGAGGGCACCGCTCACATATTTATTGCGGTCATATTGACCGTGCTTATTTGGGCCCTGGTCGTTCTGATGTCCGGAATTCCCGGCGTGCCGCGGTCGATCATCGTAAGCTTCTGCACATTGGCGGCCTTCCTGATATGGCTGAACCGCCAATTCGCCGGCTGGCTGCTCAATGACATTCCTAATATCAGGCTCGCGCGCTTCCAGCCCGAGAGCGATCATGTTCTCATCTTCGGCGCCGGGAGGACCGGCGTTCAGCTTCTTGACTCACTGAAGCATGCCGCGGACTACAAGGCCGTCGGATTTGTCGACCCCGACGCGTCACTTTGGGGTCAGCGGGTGAACGGGCTCAAGGTTTACGAACCTTCGGCAATCCAGTCGGTCATTGAAAAACGCGATGTCAAGCAGGTGTTTCTGGCGATTACCGATCTTTCGGCCCGGCAGCGGCGAACAATCATTCGCGACCTGGCCCCCTATTCGGTGGCTGTCAAAGTCCTGCCGGACATGAATGATATTGCCTCGGGACGGCTGCAGGTCTCCGATTTACGCGCCGTCGGCGTCGATGATTTGCTCGGACGCGATCCCATTCCCCCGGACCCGGCCCTCCTCAATCAGAATATCCATGGCAAATCGGTGATGGTGACCGGCGCCGGCGGTTCGATCGGTTCTGAACTGTGCCGGCAAATCATGCGCCTCACACCGCGCACGCTGGTCCTTCTCGACGTCTCGGAAGCGGCCCTCTACGAAATCGATATTGAACTTACCGAACTGCAGCAAAAAATTGCGGTGACGGACCAAATCCAGGGAAAAGCCAGACCGAAGACGGAAGTCGTTCCGATCATTGGTTCGGTGTTGGATCGAAAGCTCCTTGGCGACGTTATCGGCGCCTGTCGCGTAGACACAATTTATCACGCCGCCGCCTACAAGCATGTGCCGCTTGTCCAGCAAAACCCCGTCGTCGGACTTGCCAACAATATGTTCGGGACCAGGACGATCGCCCAGGTGGCAAAGGAATATGGCGTCGAGCGCTTTGTTTTGATCTCGACCGACAAGGCCGTGCGCCCGACGAATATCATGGGCGCCAGCAAGCGCCTGGCGGAACTCATCGTGCAGGCGGAGGCACAGGGCAGACCGAAGACCGTCTTTTCGATTGTCCGGTTCGGCAACGTGCTAGACTCGTCAGGTTCCGTCGTCCCCCGGTTTCGAAGGCAGATCCGGGAGGGAGGTCCCGTTACCGTCACGCATCCCGGGGTCAGCCGCTATTTCATGTCGATTTCGGAGGCGGCCGAGCTCGTCATACAGGCCGGATCAATGGCGGAGGGAGGCGACGTCTTTGTCCTCGATATGGGCGAACCCGTCAAAATCGACGACCTCGCGCGCTCCATGATCCGGCTCATGGGCCTCGAAGTCCGGGACGACTCGAACTCCGAGGGCGATATATCAATCGAGTATGTCGGACTGAGATATGGAGAGAAGCTCTCCGAGGAATTATTGATCGACGGGAACGCGGAGACCACCCGGCACCCCCGGATCAAGAAACAAATGGAGCCGATCTATCCGTCCGCGCTGCTTGCGGGCGAACTGGACAAGCTCGAACAGGCAGTCACACACAACCAACTCGACGCCGTGACCAGCGTTCTTATGCGGACAGTTGAAGGCTACACACCTGACAAATGGATGCTCACCAAACAGAACGCGTCGAAAGAATATCCGACGCCCTTATCGCAAACAATGCGCTGAGCGCTGCCGCGCCGCCAAAACGAATCGCGATTGTGGCCTCTTATGCGCCATCATTGTATATACTTCGCGGACCGCTCATTCGCAGGCTGAAAGCCCTTGGTCATGACGTATTTTGCGCTGCTCCCGAAATCAACCAGAACGTACGCGGTAAACTTCGCGAACTTGGAACGGACGTCTACGAAATTCCGCTGCAACGCAAAGGCTTGAATCCAATTGCCGATTTGCAGACGTTCCTGGCGCTCCGTCACCTATTTGGGTTTGCCCGGCCCGACATCGTCCTGGCCTATACGGCAAAGCCGGTTATTTACGCTTCGCTCGCCGCTCGCCACGCGCATGTCTCCCGCATAGTTCCAATGCTGACCGGTCTCGGCGGAGTTTATCTGCAGAATATCAGTTTCAAGAACCGGCTTCTAAGACCGGTCATGAATACGCTTTACCGCGCCGCATTTTCCGGCGCCGACGCCATCATATTTCATAACGACGACGACCGGGCGCACCTTGCATCGATCCGCACGTTACCCAAATTCCGCCCCACCTACGTCGTCAATGGTTCCGGAGTCGACCTTCAGGAATTTCCGCGCCAGCCTCTTCCCAGCATCAACGGCGGCTTGACATTCCTGATGATCGCGCGCCTCGTTCACGGCAAAGGTATTTTGGAATATTGCCGGGCTGCGCAATCTCTGAAAGCGAGATGGCCGAATGCGCGCTGGTGTCTTGTAGGGCCGGAGGAAACCGGCGCGAACGGCCTATCCCTCGAGGACCTCCAGGCCTTCAAAGATTTCGTGGATTATCTCGGGCCGGCCGGCGATGTCCGCCCCGCCCTTGGCAATTGTCATGTCTATGTCCTTCCCTCATACGGCGAAGGGATGCCGAAGACCGTTCTTGAGGCGCTTGCAACAGGCAGGCCGGTCATCACCACGAATACGGCGGGATGCCGCGAAACGGTTGTTCCCGGACGGAATGGTATAGTTGTGCCACCCAGAGATGCGGACGCCCTTGCGCAGGCAATGGAACGCTTCCTCAAAGAGCCCCGCCAACTGCGCGCCATGGCGGCGGAAAGCCGCCGGATCGCCCACGAAAAATTCGACGTCGATCTGGTAAATAACGAGATGATGCGCGCGCTCGGCATCTAGTGCATAGTCCGGCCCGAGAGGGATGGGCCGCAACCATCCCACGACGGCGCCTGAAAAACACATACCCTTGAACAGTAGCTGGAAAGCAGCGCAGCAAAATGGGCGATAACCAGAGCTGGCCATATTTCGCGGAGGACGAAATTGCCGCAGTCCGGGATGTGCTTCGCTCGGGCCGCGTCAATCAGTGGACGGGGGATCGCGTCGCGGCCTTCGAACAGGTGGCGGCGCAGTTCTTTCGCGTTCCCCACGCGCTCGCGGTGAGCAACGGCTCGGTGGCGCTGGAAATTGCTCTCCGCGCTCTCCGCATCGGCCCCGGCGACGAGGTCATCGTCACGTCGAGAAGTTTTGTCGCTTCCGCGTCCTGCGTTGTTCTCGCCGGTGCCACTCCGGTTTTCGCCGATGTCGACCCGCGATCGCAAAACATGACGGTTGAAACCGTAGCTCCGCTCGTCACCCGCAAGACGCGCGCCATCCTCCCTGTCCATCTTGCCGGCTGGCCCTGCAACATGCCCGGGATCATGGACTTCGCAAAGACCCACGACCTCCTGGTGATCGAGGATTGCGCGCAGGCGGTCGGCGCCAAAATCGCCGGCCGTCCGGTCGGCTCCTTCGGTGACGCGGCCGCGATCTCCTTCTGCCAGGACAAGATCGTCTCGACCGGCGGCGAAGGCGGCATGGTTCTCTTTCACGGGAAGGAGGCCTATGAACGGGCATGGCAATTCAAGGATCATGGCAAGAACCTTGATGCAAAAAAACCCGGAACAGGACCGGGCTTCCGCTGGGTTCACGACGATATTGGAACGAATTTGCGGATGACGGAGATGCAGGCGGCGATCGGCTTGAAGCAATTTGAAAAGCTTGAGAGCTGGCTCGTATTGAGGCGGCGAAACGCCGCCATTTGGCGGCAGGCCTTCAGCTCCAACACCTGCCTCAGGGTCCCCGAACCGCCTGAAGATGTTTTTCACGCCTTTTATAAATTCTATGCCTTTGTCGAGCCTGACCGGCTCGCGCACGGACAATGCCGGGACAAGCTTCTCTTATCCCTGAAGCAGGCCGGCATTCGCGCCTTTTCGGGAATCTGCCCGGAGATCTACCGGGAGAAGGCATTTTCCCGCTTTTCCGTCGAATCGCGGCCGGTCGCGCGCCTGCTCGGCGAGACGAGCCTGATGTTCGAGGTGCATCCGACCCTGGATCCCGAGGTTCTTCAAGAAACCGCGGCAAGAGCCAGCGCTATCATCGCCGGCGCAGCCCTGGCTTGAGGACGGTCGTTGATTTCACGCCATGGAGGGCAGACCGCCGCAGCAGGTCTTTCCAACCTACAACTCCCGATGGCCTCGTCAACGTCGGCGCCCTTCTAACCATTAAAGAAGCTATCAAGCCCCCTTTTGCGGTGCGGTCCCTGGGCCCTTCGCGCCCGGCACACTTCCCGCGGCTTTTCCCTTCATGCCGGACTTGACCTCATCGGGCGACAGCATGCCGTCCGTCGGGTTTTCTATCCGCTTCAGGCTGCCGTCGAAAACCGTGCCCATCTCGATGCCGATCCCTTGATGGAAAATGTCACCCTCTACATGGGACGTCGATTGCAGCATCACCTTATTGCCGCGTATGGAGCCAATGACTCGACCAAGCACCGTAACCTCGTTTGCGATTATGCCGCCCCTGATATCGCCATTCTCTCCGACGACCAAAGATTCACAATGCATATCACCGGCAATATCACCATCCAGAATGACTTTACCTTTGGTGTAGACATTACCGATGATCGTCAGATCTGCACTGATAATCGTCGCTCCAACATCCGCGGAGTCTTGGATCGATGATGGCAATGGCCGCGATATTGGTTGCAGATTTGGTCTTGGGCCGCTGTGAGCCGCTTTCGCTTGTGCGGGGCTTAGTGTTTTGGGCGCTTGACCGAAGGTGGGTCCTCTTTCGTCTTCTGGCTTCTTAAACATATGATTACGCTTTCACTTTTAACGACGAACGACATTGAAGAGCAAGGCCGCGGAACAGAGCCATTCGTTGGGCGTACAGTCCTGAGTACTACAATTAACCTGTGCGGGATTCGGTTGTCGTAAAGCTTCCCTCTGACTTCCTTGCTACGATGACGGAGGATAGAACATTTTTCTATTTGTGCAATCTAATTAGACTTATCCTATGGAAATCGGACCAAGCCGAACCACCGGTTTGAGCGCGGCGGTTTTGTCCGTATCATCCGCCGCTTCGCGGGCTCGGCCGGAATGACGGCCCGGGAATGCCGGACGGCATCCGATCACGCGCCGGCAACGGATCAGCAACAAGCCGCCGCCGGATTTTCTCCGCCGCCGATTTGACAGGGCGCGACATGTCCTGAACCTCAGTAGGGAATGGCTGCAATGCCGGGAAACAGTCGGAAGTTGCGTTGACAAGATCCCAACGCCCACCCCAAATCAAGGCATGGCTGGTTTGGACCGCCGTTGGAAGCCTGATCCTCGGCGGAGCGTTGGCGCTGACGCTCCTTTCTCCCAGATTCGGTTATGATTACAGAGTTGCCGAAATGCCCGTCCTGTGGCTGACGGGGGGGCTGATCGCCGCCGGCCTCCTCTTTCAAGTCCTGCCCGTCCTGATCCGCGGCACGGTTGGTTGGCCGTCGCACCCTTCAAGAACCCTTCTCATGTTCATCGTCGCCACGGGGCTCATTGCGCGCATCGCACTATTGCCGAGCGAGCCGGCGCTGGAAGATGATTATCAGCGCTATCTATGGGATGGCGCCGTGATCGCTCACGGCATGAATCCGTATAGATATGCACCGCGCGAGGCGATCCGGGAAATCGGCCGCGGGAGCGCGCTCGGCGCCCTCGCCGAGCGCTCGGGCAAGGTCGTGCATCGCATCAATCATCCCGATTTGCGCACCCTCTACCCGCCCGTGGCGCAGGCCTTCTTTGCCTTTGCCCACTGGCTGGCGCCCTGGAAACTCAGCGCATGGCGGCTCTTGGCCTTGACGTTGGACCTGGCTGCCCTGGCCCTCATA
>CAYWBS010000019.1:10016-15209 GCA_964456215.1 uncultured Hyphomicrobiaceae bacterium | reverse complement strand
GGGCGCGTAGCTCAGCGGGAGAGCACTACGTTGACATCGTAGGGGTCGCTGGTTCAATCCCAGCCGCGCCCACCATTCTCATCCCCGGACTTTCATAAGGAATTCGCGCGAGTGGCGATCTAACCTGTTGGCGGCAGGGTGGTTATCGCGCCGTCGCGCTTGGGTGGAACGACGGACCGGCATGCGATCGCTCTCGTCAGAATTGGCTCCGAATTCTTTGAGATGGCTCCGGCGTCCAACAGGAGACGGTGAAAGTCCCGTCAAACCGTGAGGCTGTGTCGGGTGCCTGCATCCACAATATAAGTGTCAAAACACGCCGCAATATTGCGCACAAACGGTCGTCCGAGCGGCGTCACTCTGACGATTTCATCGTCAACCGCCACCAGACCGTCTGTCTGGAGTGGACCAAGTCGCGTCAGACTGTCCGACAGAATTGCGCCGTCGAAATCAAACTTGCTCCTGATATTCGGGATGTCGGCTGAAAAATCGCACATCAGCCTTTCAATAATGGCACGGCGCAATCGATCTTCCCTGCGCGTCGCAACGCCGCGAACAACGGCAAGGCGCCCCTCCGCGATCGCCGAGCGGAAACGGCCGAGATGCGGCTCATTCTGCACATACCCTCCCGCAAACGATCCGATGGACGAGGCGCCAAACCCGATCAGTGACGTCGCCGCGTCGACGGTGTAGCCCTGGAAATTGCGGAACAGCTTGCCGTTTTTTTGGGCCACCGCAAGAAGATCGTCCGGTCGTGCAAAATGATCTATGCCGATCGCGACAAATCCCGCTTGCTGAAGATAATCGGCTGCCGCTTTTGCCTGTGCCATGCGTTCGGCGGTGTCCGGCAAGCGGCTTTCGTCAATCGCACGCTGATGTCTCTTGAACCACGGCACATGCGCATAACCAAAGACCGTCAGACGGTTCGGCATGAGGTCGGCCGCTGCTTCGGCGGCGCGCTTTACATGTTGGACGGTTTGACCCGGAAGCCCATACATGAGATCAAGATTGATCGCCGCAATGCCGGCGTCTCATAAACGCTCAACCGCGGAGCGGACTACAAGGATAGGCTGATGGCGGTTGATCAGCGCCTGTACGTCGGGCGAGATGTCCTGAACACCGAGGCTTGTCCGCGTCACCTGGCAGTTCATGAAGGCTGCAATGTGCCCGTCGCTCAGATAGCGTGGATCGAGTTCGACTGCCGTTTCAGTTCTCTCGTCGAATTGAAAGTTACGGCGCAGCTCCGATACGATCGTTTGAAACACATCGGGAGACAGGATATTCGGCGTTCCGCCGCCAAAATGCAGATGCGCAACGCGGGCACCCCTGTCGACAAGCGTTCCGACACGCTCGATTTCCACAAGGAGGCTATCGACATAGTCAACAATCCGCTCCGTTTTGTTCGCCACCGTCGTGTGGCATCCGCAGTACCAGCATAGCTGTTTGCAAAACGGTATGTGGACGTAAAGCGACAGGCTTTCGTTGCCGGCGATGGCGCCCAGCCAACGCCTGTAGTGCGGCTCACCAATCCCGCCGTGAAACTGCGTCGCAGGTGGATAGCTGGTGTAACGCGGCACTGTGGCACACGCATATTTCGATATGTCGGCGCTCATACTATTACGGTTCCGTGGTCCTGGCGCATGTTTCCTTGACGCAAATCAAGAGGGCCCCACTGACGCTCCGGCAGGTTTTGATCAGCCCGCGCCCCGCTCGGCCGGTTCAAGCTGCTATCGATCATGCCAATTCCCAGCGGTCGCGCCAAGCGGAGGTGACATAGTTGACGATGATCGATCTCCGCACGCCAGTGAACGGACGATTGCCGACGCCGTGCCAGCTGGATTTGTCCGGAATGAACATAACGCCCTTGTTTTTTCCATAAGGAGCGGACTCGACAAATTTGAAATCGGGCGGGCCTTCATGAATGTCGGTGCCGACCCCTTCCAGATTTGGGTCATCGGAGAGATAGACCAGCATCGTGAACTTCTTCACCGGAATGTCCGTATGGGGCTCCAGCCAAAATCCCTCCGTGTCCTGACAATATTCGATGCGCAAATGTCCGTCCGAAAGGTCCGTGCAGGTGACATCTTCGATGGCCTGAGTGACGCGCGGGTCCCTGAACCCATCGACGATGCGGCGGCAGACGGGAAACCGTTCCTGGTTCTCGGGCGTAAAATAGACGCGCGTCGCATTGTTGGACTCGCGCTTGCCGTTGAATAAGTCGCCTTGCGGCGGCGCGAAGGGAAGATTGATGATCTCATCGCAGCATCCTTCCGGAAGCTGGTTATCCAAAAGCCAGTAATCAAAAGGCCAACTCTTATGTTTGGCCGCTTTCAGACCGGCGAGAAATGTCTCGGCAACGGACGTCCGATTTGCCCGCTCTTCGGTTTCGAGCGCAAAAGCGTGTTTCGTCATGGCTGGCTCCGATCAGTTGAACGGATTGATGTGTTTGGCAATTGAGGACAGACGGTGACGTCCAAGTTCCCTTTCCATGGCGGCGTGCGACGTCATCCAATTGAACATTACATAGCGCCTTTCGCCTTCGAATGGGTGATGACCGTGCCAGGAATTGTCGGCGCGCAGAAAGGAGACGAGCGTGCCGCCATTGGGAGGAACCTCGGCAATGTAATCATCGAGATCCGTGGCATTGCGCAGTAGGCGCAATTGTCCTCCCCCTTCGTCCCAGATGTCATTGAGATAGAGCAGGCCGGTGACAAATTTGGTTTTCGTATCGGTGTGGACGCGGCCGTCTTTCCGTTGCGCGCGTCCGCGAACAGTGATCATGAGCGGCTTATCGGCAAGGCTGACGCCGAACTTTTCACCCATGACCTCCTCCAACTCGATACTCTTCAGATCTTCGATCAGACGACCAAAAGCCGGGCCATAAGTGAGTTCGGAAAGCGGGAACAATCCCGGCTTGGTGATAGGGGGGAAGTCGGCGCGAATAGCTGCAAGGTCAACAGCGCTCAATATGCCGGGCGTCGCAAAAAACTGGAACGGCTCCCGCGTCAGCGGCGTATTGGCGATAGAGTTGAGAGCGATCAAGATGGTTCTCATTCGTTTATTGGCAAAAACTGAAAAGTGCGAGACGGAGATTCCGCCAGCAAACCTTAGGACGAGCGGATCCCGGAATGTCGTGATCCAAATCACAAAAGCGGGAAATTATTTGTCTGGCGCTAACGGGCGGTCTGGTCGGTGTTACCCGGCGATTTTGGTAAGAGCGCTGACGTTGGGCACCGAAAACCGGCGTGTGCCTGACAATTGGATGACGCCTTTTCGTTTAAGAGACGAGATCTGGCGGCACACGGTTTCGTATGTCAGGCCGAGAAAATCGGCCATTTCGTCGCGCTTCAAATGGAGTTCGATGACCCGGTTCTGCGCACCGGTCTCCTGCCCGCGTTCCGCCTCCGTCCATCGCTCCGCGAGCATGAGGAAAAGGCTGGCAACGCGTTCCTCCGCCGTCTTACGGCCCAGCCAAACCATCCAATCGCGCGCCGAGTCGAGCTCATTCAATGTTTGCTCGAGAAGCCTCTGCTTCAGACTGGAAAAGTCTTCCAGCATGCGTTCGAACTTGGCATGAGGAAAGCAGCAAAGCTCGACCTCGGATGCGGCTTCGGCGAAATATGGATTGCTTTTGCTGAAGGCCCGGCCGAGGAAATCCGGCGGCAAGAGGAGGCCGACGACCTGCTGGCGCCCGTCCATCAGGATTTTGGAGAGTTTCACGACGCCTGAATGAACCGCCGCGAAGAAATCGGTATTCTCTTCGCTTGAAAGAATGATCTCTCCCGGCCGATACGTCCGATGATACGCAATCTGTTTGAACTGCTGAAGCTCCTCATCCGAAAGTGCATTGCAAATGCCGCGATGGCGAATGAGGCATGAAGCGCATCGGCTCAGTTTGAGCGGATCCTCGGTATTCATCAATTGTTCCACGGGAAACCTCTTGTATCCGCCATTTGAGCCGCCTGGGAGCCGCATATGGGCGGCATCACAACGAGCGCGCAGTGGCACCGGAGAGGATTTACTGCCAGGCAGCGCCAATGGCCACGACTCGTTCAATTCTAGACCGAAGACGATCAGATTCCGAACATATTTATCGAGCGTTTACTGGTGCGTCTCCGGCAATTGGGCCCGCAATTACTTGATGCGCGGCAGGGTTTCGTAAGCATGGAAAGGCGGTGGAGACGACAGGAACCATTCGAGCGTCGTCGCGCCTTCGCCCCATGGATTATCCGCGGCCACTTCCCGGCGCCTGAAGGCATGTATGATGCCAATGAAGAAGACAAGAATGCCGAGTGCCGTAACGTATGACCCGATCGACGAGACAAAGTTCCAGCCTGCAAATGCGTCCGGGTAATCCGCATAGCGGCGCGGCATGCCGGCAAGCCCGAGAAAATGCTGCGGGAAAAATGTCAGGTTGACGCCGATGAAGGTCAGCCAGAAATGAAGCTTTCCGAGCCTCTCGGAATACATGCGCCCGGACATTTTCGGAAACCAGTAATACCAGGCCGCAAACAGGGTAAACAGCGCTCCGATCGACATCGTGTAGTGAAAATGAGCGACCACATAGTAAGTGTCGTGGACCAGCCGGTCGATACCGGCATTTGAGAGAACGATGCCCGTTACCCCGCCGACCGTGAACAGGAAGATAAAACCAATGGCGAAAAGCATTGGTGTCGTGAAACGGATTGAGCCGCCCCACATTGTCGCGATCCAGGAGAAGATCTTGATGCCGGTCGGTACCGCGATAACCATGGTCGCGAACATGAAATAGGCCTGCGTGTTGACGCTGAGCCCGGCCACATACATGTGATGCGCCCAAACGATAAATCCGATGACGCCTATGGCGACCATGGCGTAAGCCATGCCGAGATAGCCGAATATGGGCTTCCGCGAAAAGGTCGAGATCACCTGGCTGACGATTCCAAAACCCGGCAGAATTATGATGTACACTTCCGGGTGACCGAAGAACCAGAACAGATGCTGGAAGAGCAGAGGATCGCCGCCTCCCGCCGCCGCGAAGAATGCGGTGCCGAAATTCCGGTCCGTAAGCAGCATCGTGATGGCGCCTGCCAGTACCGGAATGGCAAGGATGAGGAGGAAAGCCGTTACCAGGATCGACCACACAAATAGCGGCATCTTGTGCAGTGTCATTCCCGGCGCCCTCATATTGAAGATCGTCGTCGTAAAGTTGATTGA
>CAYWBS010000019.1:0-10006 GCA_964456215.1 uncultured Hyphomicrobiaceae bacterium | reverse complement strand
TGGCGAGATGCAGAGCAAGAATCGCAAAATCAACCGACGGCCCCGGATGCCCGCTCGTCGACAATGGTGGATAAGCGGTCCAGCCAATCCCGGCCCCTTTTCCCGCCGGCGATCCTTCGACGAAAAGGGAAAGCACGAGGAGGGAAAGCGCTGCCGGCAGCAGCCAAAAGGAGATGTTGTTTAGTCTCGGAAACGCCATATCCGGCGCCCCGATCATCAGCGGTACGAACCAATTGCCGAAGCCGCCGAAGAGCGAAGGCATGATCATGAAAAAGACCATGATCAATCCATGCGCCGTCGTGAAAACACTAAAAGTGTGAGCGTTGGAAAAAATCTGCAAGCCGGGTTCCTGCAACTCCATGCGCATGGCGACCGACATGAGACCGCCAACCAGGCCGCCCGCCATCGAGAATATCAAGTAAAGCGTTCCGATATCTTTGTGATTGGTCGAAAGCAGCCAGCGCCGCCACCCCCTCGGACCGTGATATTCTGATGCGTGGGCGCTGTCCCTCATCTGCACACTCCTTCATATTCCCGGTTGGGCTTGACCAGCAGCCATTACACGGTCACCAACAGGCATGCAATCCCGTTCCCGCCCGGGGAGGCTCGGAGCGGTCGGATAGCCGCCTGGGTTACCTGGGTTGAATGATCCTACTCCTATCTGCCTATCTTCTCTTCCAGGTCCGTTCCATCAAAAATCAGGACGTCCCCAGGGATGAGGCAATTTGCAGCAGGCTTTAAAAAATTGCGGCCATCAGGGGCGCCAGGCGACGGCCAAACGCCGTCTGCCCATCGTCATCGCCCGCCGCAAAGGCCCTTCTTTCCGGGCCGCGAAAAACACGGTTGGCCGAGCATGACAAGTATAAGGCCGATCGCGAAGTCCGCCACAAAAGGACATGGGCTATTTGTCGCACCGACGAGTTGGGCCGTGCGAAGACGATGAAGGTCGTGCCGGCCGGACTTCCGGCCAATGTGCCTTCCGAGTTCAATGAAGTCTGTTCCGGAGACATCGCACGCTTCATCCGCTCTCTCATTCCATGGCTCGCGGCCGAAACGCCAAACGAGAGGCTTGCGGAAAAGCCGCCCAAGGCAAGCGGGCCGCGAGCGGCCGCGAAATTTCCCCATGGAACGATGCGGATAACCATCTGTTAATGCGAGAACACTACGCTGAGGGCGTGCACGCGGTTGTTCAATCAGGGTCGCATGGCAGCCATCCTCTCTTCTAATTCCGGCGCGCCCGTTATCTTGACAAATCAACGCTTGCCGCCCTATGTACCAAGCTGTCTCACTTCCACGTCGCGCAAAAGCGGCGCGGGCGGACGAGCCGGATCATCCGGGGCGAACAGGTTTATTGAGCAAGACCGATGAAGATCAGGAATTCGATTAAATCGCTGAGGAAGCGCCATCGCGATAATCGCGTCGTGCGCCGGCGCGGCCGTCTTTATGTGATAAACAAGACAAACCGGCGCTTCAAAGCCCGTCAGGGTTGATGGCCCAATTGTCTTTCATGGCGCCGGTATTTGCCGTTTCTTTCGGTTTTCCGTGACCTGGATGCAAGGTGACGATGGCAACACGGATTATAGCTCTTTGCCGCTGGAAGGTCCTCGATTAAACTATGGGCATGATGCCGATTCGTTTTGATCAGAGCGGATGGCGGGGGTGTCTCGATAAGGGTGCGGTCGCGCCTTTATGCGCTGCATTGCTGCTGGGTGTCGCTTTGACGGTTGGCCCGGCACGCCTGAGTGCGGAAGAGGATAGCGGCGCCCAGCTCGCGTCGCCACAGGTTACCTCGATAAATCCGATAGCCCAAAAGAAGCAGTTGCTGGCGAACCTTTACGAGCAGTTGGAGGCGGCCGAGAGCAAGGAGTCCGCGGACCTTATCGCCGAGACTATCGAAAAGCTGTGGCTGAATTCCGGGAGCGCGACAATCGATCTTCTGATGCAACGTGCGCAAAAGGCCATCGAAGACGAGGATTTGCAGATGGCTCTTAAGCTCTTGAGCGCGATCGTCACGCTGGAGCCAGACTATTTTGAGGGCTGGAACAGGCGTGCGATGGTTCACTTCTTGCGCAAGGAATACGAAGATTCGCTTGGCGATCTGCGCCAGGTTCTCACGCTTGAACCAAGGCATTTCCGGGCCATCAATGGCCTTGGATTAATTCTGCAGCAATTGGGGGACAAGAAAGCGGCGCTCAAAGTGTTCCGCAAAGTCCTTGAGGTCTACCCCCATTTCGATTCAGCTCAGCAGGCCGAACGCGAATTGTCTCGTGAAGTCGAAGGACAGGGCATATAGGTGAAAAGCCCGCGACAAATCAGCCCATAAGATTCCCGAATTTGTCACCAAGGAAACGTGTGAAGAAGGCGCCCATGGCCGCCCCGGGAAAGGCGTCCGCTCAGGTGCCCTACACGCCTATCTGGCGTTACTGCTTCGGACCCGAGGCAGCTTCCACCGGGTCCGCCAGCTTCACCGTCCAGTCCTGCTCCTCCCTGGTGTCCACTTCAAAAAAGCCGGTGCGGTTGTAACCGCGTTTTGCGCATTCGCGCACGCCGCGTATTGTGAACGACTTATTGTTCGTGCACATGAATGATTTGCCTGCCCACTCGCCGCCGCGGTCATAGTCGATGGCATGAATGTAATAATAGCGGGCGATCAACTTGCCTTTGAGCAGCGTCTCGCATGTGTTGGACGCCACGTTCCACCAGCCTTCGGTCGCCCAGCCCTTTGCATCCTTGTAACCTATGGCGATGCCGACACGGCTCGATGTGGTGTTGCAGAGCTTGAGATCGGCAGACGCTGAATTGAAGCTCATCGCGCTTATGACGGTCGCGAAAGTGAGGCCGGAAAGAACCTTCAGCCCGAGCCGCCGAAAGCCGGTCCGGGCTTCGCTGACTCTAACCTCTTCCATTTGCTCACCTATTTGATGTGTTATGCTGCAATTCCCTGTCTCGCGGTATACTTGTTCATCCCCCCCTGCTCAAGCCGTACCCGGATCAACAACAATAACGCGAAAGTCATTAACGTTGGTCTGAGTCGGGCCAATAATTATAAGATCATTTAGCCGGGCAAAGAACCCACCAGAATCGTTATTTGCCAGAAAAATGGCCGGATCGAGTTTCTGCGCGCGCGCCCGCTCAAGGGTACTTGGATCGATGATGGCGCCGGCCGGATCGTCCGCTGCGCCCTCGCCGCCATCCGTACCGTCGGTGTCAGCCGCGAGGGCACGGATTCCCGTGCTGCCGTCAAGGGCGATGGCCAGCGCCAGCGCATATTCCTGGTTGGGGCCGCCGCGGCCGTTTCCCTTGAGCGTCACCGTGACTTCGCCACCGCTCAGAAGCGCCGTCTTCTCGCCCCTGCCTTTGGCCGCGCGCGCCAATCCGGCATGGGCCTTTGCCAGCTGCCGGGCTTCGCCTTCGAGAGAGTCGCCCAGAATTTGTGCTTTGTAGCCAAGTCTGTCAGCCGCCTGGGCGGCGGCGGCGAGCGACAGGCCGGGCTTGGCTATGAGCTCGAAACGCGATCGGGAAAATATCGGATCTCCCGGGAATGGCGTTTCATTTGCGGCGTTTTGAAGGGCGCATTCAATTGCCGGCGCGACACTAAGCCCGTAACGCTCGATCACGGCCTGGGCGTCGGCGAGCGTGGTCTCATCGCCAACGGTCGGACCCGAGCCGATGCTGCCCGGATCATCGCCCGGGACGTCGGAAATGGCCAGGGTCAGCATTGTTGCCTGGCGGCCGGCCCTGGCAAGGCGGCCGCCCTTGATGCGCGACAGGTGCTTGCGGACGCAGTTGATTTCGCTGATCCGGGCGCCGCACGCCAGAAGCTGGCGGTTAAGTGCTTGTTTTTGCTGAAATTCGATGCCTTCCGCCGGCAGGGTCCAAAGCGCCGAAGCGCCGCCCGAAAGCAGAACCAATATCAAATCGTCCGGTCGCGCCGCGCCGGCAAGCTCAAGCGTCCGCCGGGCGGCCCTGGCGCCGGCTTCGTCCGGAACCGGATGGCTGGACTCGACAAGCTCGATTATCTTCGTCGGCAGGGTATAGCCGTAACGCGTTGTCAC
This sequence comes from uncultured Hyphomicrobiaceae bacterium, assembly GCA_964456215.1. Classification (GTDB taxonomy): domain Bacteria; phylum Pseudomonadota; class Alphaproteobacteria; order Rhizobiales; family BFAS01; genus MnTg02. The sequence continues at coordinate 5,951 of CAYWBS010000019.1, read as the reverse complement.
ATAACCGGAAATCCGCTCGCTATGGCCGTTCGCGATATAATGGTTTTCCGCTGCCTGCACCATGGCGGCCGCGGCTTTGCCGGCGCCGAGAACAAGGATGTTGCCATCCGGAGGCGGCTCCGGCAGGGCGGGGGGAAGACAATTCGCCGGATGCGCGGCCTGCACGGCGGCGTCAAGCAATTGGAGAAGCTGCTTGCGGATTTCGGCTTCCATATCCATGTCCTGTGTCCGGCCGGTTGGTGGGACAGTGAAAAGACGTATGACATTTGTCGCACTTTGTCGCGGGACGTTTCGAAATTTGATGCATGATTACCTCGAAAAGTTGCGCTGGAGTCGCGACGATTCTCGTCGGGTCGCGCCAAATTGCCGCCGCCGACGGCCTTGAAAAATTATCTCCGATTTTGCGGCCGGGCAGTACCTTCGTCCGGCGCAATCGGCTCTGGAGAATGCCGTTGGCGGTGATTATAGTGGCGGGCGGGATTGGTCGCGACATGGTTTGAAAGTCTGAAAGTACCGTGACGGAAGAAAACGATACGCCATACGAATTGCACGAAGGCCGCGGCGGGAGCGGCCTCATTCTTCTGTGCGATCATGCCGGTAATGCTTTTCCGGAAGGCATGGGAGATCTCGGTCTGCCGGCCGCGCAATTGCAGCGCCATATCGCCTATGACATCGGCGCGGCAGCGGTGACCCGGCGGCTTTGCCGCGATTTGGGCGCGTCGGCGATCCTTTCCCGCTATTCGCGGCTCTATATCGATCTCAATCGCGGAACCGACGATCCGACCCTGGTCATGCGCCTTTCCGACGGTGCCGTCGTTCCCGGCAACGCCCGCCTTTCAAAGCCAGAGATCGACAGGCGGATCGCCGATTATCACGTTCCCTACCACCGGGCGATCGACGCATTGATAGACAAATCACTTGCGGCCGGCCTGCCGCCCGTGCTGGTATCCATCCACAGCTTCACGGATCGCTGGAAAGGCCGTCCGCGTCCCTGGCACGCGACGGTTCTTTGGGACCGCGACCCGCGCCTGCCGGCCAAGCTGATCGCCGAGCTGCGCCGCGAGGCGGACCTGGTCATCGGCGAGAACGTTCCCTATACGGGGGAGTTGAAGGGCGATTGCATGTATCGCCACGGCACCCGGCGCGGCCTTGCCCATGCGTTGATCGAGATCCGGCAGGACCTTATTCGCGACGAGGCGGGGCAGCGGCAATGGGCCGGACGCCTGGCGCGCATTCTGAAAAAGCTCCTGGGCGCGCCGGAGAACAGGCAAGTGTTTCACCGCGTCCGCCATTACGGCTCCAATGCGGACCGTCCGTTGCGGCGCGGCCACCTGAACGGCGATAGGGAGGAAATGGAAAAGATGTCGGAAATCGACCCGAAACTGGCGGTGGAAATCGAGGCGGCGGCGTTCCGGCGGCTCGTTTCGCATCTCCGCGACCGCGACGACGTTCAAAATATCGATCTGATGAATCTCGCCGGCTTCTGCCGCAACTGCCTGTCCAACTGGTATCTCGAAGCCGCCGCCGAGCGCGGCCTGGAGATGACCAAGGAGGCTTGCCGCGAAATCGTCTACGGAATGCCCTATGAGGCGTGGAAGGAAAAGCATCAAACGGAGGCTTCCGGCGACGAGCTGCAAAAACTCTCCGAAGCGATGGCAGAGCAGAGTCATCAACAGGCTGATTGATCGCGCCTGGGGAATTCTCAAACCGTTGCTTGAACCGGCATTCGTCACTGCTTATTGTTGCCTTCCTCAAGCCGGACGCGCTGACCAAGCCTGTCCGGTCGCGACTTCATTTTGCCAGCAGGTTTGCCTCCATCATGACGGATATGTCGGAACTCCAGGGCTCCGCCCAAAAGCAGTTGAAAGCGTTGGTCGAGCGCATCGAGCGCCTTGAAGAGGAACGCGCCGCGCTTTCGGCGGACATACGCGAGGTCTACGGGGAGGCGAAGTCGATGGGCTTCGACATCAAGGCCTTGCGCTCCGTGGTGCGCCTCAGAAAGCAGGACGAAACCGAACGCCGCGAGCAGGAGGCGGTGCTCGAGACCTATCTGCACGCACTGGGCATGCTGACGGAGTAGGCGGGTCTCAATTCGAATAATTTCGCAGAAATGTAGAAATGTAGGGCGCATGTGCGTCAGCGTAATGCGCCATTTCAGACTCACAACGGCGCAATACGCTCGCGCTAATGCGCCCTACGCTTGCTTCAAAGGACAATCCTGTAGGTGATTTCATCTCCATCCAGTTGTTTGATGTACACCTTGTTTCCGGCCTCGGCTTCTTGGATGAGGGCCTCATAGAGGCGAAGCGCATTCTTAACGACTTCAGCGAACGAAGTGGCCTCCGTTTTATCCCGCAGCAACTTCAGCCGCTTATATAAGGATGGCGGCATTTCAAGTTGAACTCTCGTCGTTGTCTTTGTCATTTGCTCTCTTGCTGTCGAAGTAATGTACGATTACCCCGCCCAATGGCGCCGCTACCATCGCCCAAGTGGTTTTCAAATACCCAAAATCCCAAGTGGCCAGAGAGATTGCAAATGCGCAAAATAGCGAAATAAAAAGGGCTGCCGTGAGCATTAACGCGATTTGCGCTCTGATCGCCTCCCTCAGCAGATTCGTATGTGCATCGATGACAGCCTTGTTAACAGGGAAGTCGCGGCCAATCTTCGGCTTATGTTGCATGTGATCATCACAACGACCTCGCCAGCATTTCTGCTTACCGGATATGACACGGTAGAGGGATCACGTCCGACGGCGAGACCATTGGATGAATGCTTACTTAGCGTTTCAATTCTACCGTCGTACTGCTGTGTCGCATTTGAAGTTGGCATCCCTTCACAGCAGTACGCCCAAGATCACTCCACTGCTTGCTAACCTTCAATGTTTTAGCGTCAGCCCGTCAATCATGTCAATCAATTGTTGATGATATTTTGATGATATTGTCCAATTGCCAATCAATTGGAATGTGGAGCTTTTTGCGCAGCACGCTGTAGGGCGCAATAGCGAAGCGTATTGCGCCGTTCCAAGCCTAGTTTTACCTTGCCCACATGCCCAATTACGTTCGACCGAGGATCGCCGGCGGCACCTGGTTCTTCACGGTTAACCTGCTTGACCGGAACAGCCGGTTGCTGACGGAACATATCGACGCCCTGCGCAGGGCGACGCGCAAAACCAAGCAACGGTTTCCCTTTCGGATCGACGCCCTCGTCGTCCTTCCCGATCATCTCCATGCGGTCTGGACGCTGCCGGAAAACGAGACCGATTTCTCCCTTCGCTGGCGGCCGATCAAAATCTATTTCGCCAAATCCCTGTCGCGAACGGAATATCGCTCGCCTGTCAGAATGGCGAAAGGCGAGCGGGGGATTTGGCAGCGCCGGTTTTGGGAACATGCCGTCCGGAACGATGAGGATTACCAGCGGCATCTGGATTACTGTTACATCAATCCCGTGAAGCATGGGCTCGTGAGGGCGGTCAAGGATTGGCCCTATTCGTCATTTCATCGTGATGTTCGTGCAGGCCTTTATCCGCCGGATTGGGGTGGCATTGCGGATGAGCGAATGGCGTATGGGGAACGGCAGTAGAAATGCCCGACGTGCCGATCGGCGTGCAGCGCGATGGCGGCCCCGTCTTGGTTGGACCGCCCATCGGCGCAATACGCTTCGCTATTGCGCTCTACGCCCTTCCCGTCACCGGTTTCGGGTTTTACCCTTGCAAGGTCGGAGCCCGTGACGGCCACGGGCCGGCGCTTGGCCGGGACGTCTGGAGTGAAGAAATGTAGGATGCAATAGAGCCAGCGTATTGCACCATTGTGAGTCTCAAACGGCGCATTGCGCTTCGCACTTGCGCCCTACTGTTGCTGTCTGCATGCGCCCCAAATACTCGGAATAGGTGCGTCAGCGCCGGGCGGTGCGGTGCAGGGGCCGCCGGTCGTCCGCCTTCGCGTAATAGGTGCCCGAGAACAGGTTGGGCACGGCGTTGCCCTTGAACTGGGACGCCCACAGCATTTCCGCGAATTGCAGGCCGGGCCGGAACGTCGGTGGAATGACCAACTCGTGCTGGTCAAGCAGCACGCCGTAGGGCGCAAGTGCAAAGCGTAATGCACCGTTGTGGGTCCGAAATGGCGCAACGCTGGCGCTTATGCACCGTGCTTTTGTAATGTCATTGCCCGGTTCAACCGGGCAACCCAGTAAACGGCGCGGGGCGTGGTTCATTTCGACGCCGGAGGATACTGGGTCCCCCAGTCATGCCGGGGGATGACGGTAGCGGCGAAGGCGATGGGCTTCGACACCAAGGCGCTGCGCTCCGTCGTGCGCCTCAGAAAGCAGGACGAAACCGAACGCCGCGAGCAGGAGGCGGTGCTCGACACCTATCTGCACGCGCTGGGCATGCTCGCCGAATAAGCGGTTCTCAAATCGAGCAAGTCTGCTAACGATCCGGCGCTTGCCGGGATCGCGAGAACGCGTCAGTGCAGGACGCAAATGCGCAAGCCTATCGCACCGTTCCGAGTCTCAAACAAAGCATTGCGCTCGCATCTGCGTCCTGCGCTTTCCGGCCATCGGACATTGATCCTCATCAATGCTCTCTGAGTTTTCCTGGCTTAGCCTTCAATGATACCCGCCGGAGCCGTCGACGAGTTCAACGCCCGGATACACATGGATATCGATCGAGAACGTGTTTGCACATTCAATGCAGAGAGAAAGGTGAAAGCGAATGAAATGTACAACAAAAGGTATTTTGGCAGCGAACGCCGGCATGGTGCTCGCCGTTCTAATGCCTTCCGCGGCATTCTCGGCGCCGCCGACGGACTGGTCGAAGGTTCCGGCCAAGGCTGTCACGCTGTTCTATCCAGGGCAGGGCGGTTATCAATGGCTGCGTAGCAAGGCCCATCCCGGCGCCGCCCTCGTTAAGAAAGGCGGTGCCTGCGTCAATTGCCACAAGGGGACGGAGGAGAAGAAGGGCAACAAGATCGTCGCCGGAGGCGACCTCGAGCCGGCGTCGATTTCCGGAAAAAACGGTTCTATTGATCTCGCCGTGCAGGCAGCCTACGACGCCGAGAACCTCTATTTCCGGTTCCACTGGAAGACCAATAAGAGCCGGCCCGGCGATATGCACAATTACATGCGCTTCGACGGCAAGAAGTGGGCATTCTATGGCGGCCCGCGCTCAAGCAAGAAGGTGCGCGACGGGTCTCAGCCGCCCCTCTATGAGGACCGCCTTGCCATTATGCTGGATGACGGTTCGGTCCCGGAGTTCAAGGCGCAGGGCTGCTGGCTTACGTGCCACACCGGCATGCGTGACATGCCGGATATGGCGTCCAAGGCACAGGTGCAGGCCGATCCCGTACTTGGGAAGGGCGGTTTGAAACAGAGCGACGTCCGCAAGTTCCTGCCACTGTCGCGCACCGACGACAATGCGAGCTGGGACAAGGTCAAGTCGGCGAAGGAAATTGCCGAGTTGAAGGCCATGGGCAAGTTCGTCGATCTCATGCAATGGCGCGCCGCCCGTAGTAACCCGGTCGGCATGGCCGATGACGGCTATGTGCTCGAATACCGCCTGTTCGACGCCGGCGAGAAGATGTTCTCGTGGAACGTCGACAGGAAGTCTATGACGCCGAAGTTCATGTTTGATGCGGCCAAGGTCGGGTCCAAGGCGCTGAAGGTGGCGGACATCGACGATCCGTCCAAGCCGCACGCCGTCATCAAGGAGCAGAATGCCGTTCCTTACGACCCGAACGCCGGGTGGAAAGAGGGCGACGTGCTTCCAGGGCGCCTTCTCTCAACCGCTGTGGAAGGCTCCGCGGGGGATAACACCAGCGCCAAGGGCGTGTGGAAGGACGGAGCCTGGACTGTCGAGTTCACCCGCAAGCTGAACACTGGCCATCCGGAGGATGACAAGATCTTGAAGGATGGCGGCGTCTACACGGTTGGGTTCGCGGTCCATGACGACAACGTAA
>CAYWBS010000018.1:0-15556 GCA_964456215.1 uncultured Hyphomicrobiaceae bacterium | reverse complement strand
CCTGAATGACCGCGCGCCACCCCCGTTCGAGGGACTTTTCCACCAGGTTCGGCAGGACCCGCTCAAGGCTCGTGCGCTCAAGGTGATAAAACAGAACCTCAGTTTGCGTCTTTTCGGGCATGGCAACGCCAGCTTTTCACTTGTTTGCTCGAAAGGACACGCATGATGCCCCTGGCACGCCATCACGCATAGGGGTTTTTGCCCTTGCGCACATGCAATCTTATCGGCACACCGTTAAAGCCGAATTCTTCACGCAGCCCATTTATGAGATAACGCGTATAGGCTTCGGGGAGCATTTTCGGCTGCGAGCAAAAGACGATAAAAGTGGGGGGCCTGGCGTTCGGCTGCGTCATATAGCGGAGCTTGATGCGCCGGCCGGCGATGGCCGGAGGCGTATGGCGCTCCAGCGCGGTGGCGAGAAACCGGTTTAGAGCACTGGTCGCCACGCGTTTGTTCCAAGTCTCATAAACGTCAAACACGGATTTCATCAGTTTGTTCAGCCCGTGTCGGGCCTTCGCGGAAATGGTCACTATGGGCACGCCTTTGATCTGCGGCAACAGCCTGTCAGTCTCTTTCTTCAGCGCCCGGAATCGCTCCGCCTTGTCGGTGACGAGGTCCCATTTGTTGACGGCGAAGACCAGGGCCCGTCCCTCATCGGCGACCATATCCGCGATCTGGAGATCCTGCTTTTCGAGCGCGCTCTGCGCATCGAGAACGAGAATAATGACTTCCGCGAATCGGATGGCGCGCAACGCGTCGGCGACGGAAATCTTCTCGACGCGTTCGGAAATGCGTGACCGCCGCCGGAGCCCCGCGGTGTCGTAAAGCTTTATCAACCGATCCTTCCACGCAAAGTCGGTGGCGATGGCATCTCGCGTCAAGCCGGCCTCGGGTCCGGTTATCATGCGCTCTTCGCCGAGCAGCGCATTGACAAGCGTTGATTTGCCGGCATTCGGCCGGCCGATGATCGCGACCCGTAACGGCTTGTCCTTTCCAACTATGTCTTCACCGCCTTCCGCTTCGTCCTCCGGCGATGCTGGGGGAAATTCTTTCGTCTCATGGCCGACGTCGGAAAACAGCTTCAGCCGCGCCTCTTCAATCGCTTCAATGAGCGCGCCGATCCCCTCGCCATGCTCCGCGGAAATCGCGAGCGGCTCGCCGAGTCCCAGCGCGTAGGCTTCGTAGAATCCGGGTTCGGCTGCTCGGCCCTCGCATTTGTTAGCCACAACAAGTGTGTCCTTGCCGGATGCTCTGACGAGGTCGGCGAATTCCTCGTCCCGCGGGGTCACGCCGCTGCGGGCATCAATAAGGAAAAGGACAAGGTCGGCCATGCCGATCGCATTCTGGGTTTGCGCGCGCATTCGCTCCCCAATGGAGCCGGGCGTAACGTCCTCGAGACCCGCGGTATCGATCAGGCGGTACGCTGAGGGGCCGATTTGAATGTCCGCCTCGCGACGGTCCCGCGTCAGGCCGGGGGCGTCATCGACCAGGGCCAGACGGCGGCCGCTCAGCCGATTGAACAAAGTCGATTTGCCGACATTCGGCCGGCCGATGATCGCTATGGTGAATGGCATGGAGGCTTGTACCAGGGAAGCGGACGCGACGTAAATCGGGTGTCCTAAATGCTGAAGAATTGCCAAGCACCGCTATGCGCCACGTCAGCTTAGCGCGATCAGCTTCGCCTTATCCGTATAAATATACATGCGTCCGCCGGCAACGATGGGCGGGATTAGGACGGCCGTCTTCAAATCGAGTTTGGTCGAAATCTGTCCTGTCGCTGCATCGACGCCGACAATCAGTCCTTCGGACGATACGGTCCACAGCTTGCCGCCCGCGAGAACCGGCCCCGACCAGCTTGGGCTCTTGGGCAGTTCGGCCATCCAGCGTATCTTGCCGCCGTCTCTCGTAATTGCCACGAGCCGGCCCGCGTCGTCGACCACGAACACGGATTTTCCGGCGACGGCGGGCATTTGCGTACTGGAGATATTCTGTGTCCAAATTCGCTCGCCGGTGGCGAGCACCGTCGCGACCATGCGGCCGCCATGGCCGACAGCATACACAGTCCCGTCGGCGATCACCGGCCGCGCCGGATCGGTGATCGTCGACAACGGCGTGCCGATGCGCCGGCGGATGAGTGACTCCGTCCACAGAGTCGTATTCGTGCTGATCTTGTAAGCGGTAACCTCGCCGGAAGCGAATGGAACGACGACGTTGTCACCCGACACGGCCGGGCTAACATTGGTCAGCAGCGAAGCTGTTTCGGGAATGCCCCGAATGCTCAGGATCTCCTCGCCGGTGGCACCATCAAGTCCGAAGAAGCGGCCCTCGGTGGTGACAAAGAAAACCTTGTCGTCACTTGCCGTCGGCGACCCGCGAATGGGAACACCTATCTTCTTTTGCCAAAGCTTCGAACCATTCGCCGGGTTGAGCGCCACAACCCAACCATAGCCGGTTGTCACGTAAAGCCGGCCATTATCGATGGCCAGTCCGCCGCCAAATCCCTCATAATCTTTTTCGTTTTCGGGGGTCGTGCTGGCCCGCCAAACCTGACCGCCGCCCGAGGCCGAAAAAGCGGTGACCTGCCCCCGCGCATCGAGGGTAAAAACCCGCCCATTGTAAACGATGGGGCTGGCGGTCAAATAGCCCTTGGAGCTCGATCCCTTCCCGGCGCTCTTGTTCCAAATGGAGCGCAGCGTACCGGCCAATGCCAAATGTCCCGGCGCGTTGCTGGCCACGCCACCCGGCTGCGGCCAATTCGCGTTGGCCGCTGGCGGCGGAAGCGTTATCGGAGTCTTGGCGGCCGTGGGATCAACGGAGAGCTTTTCCTGCGAGGTGATGATTGCGACGCGCTCGCCCGGCAGCTTCTGCTCTTTTTTCTTGAAGGGATTGATCGAGCCGATGGACGGCAGTTTCGGAGCGCCGCCGCCGCATCCGGCAATGCCGGCGACAATAACGCTAACGATGAATAATCTGAACGGCGGTTCCATGAGCTTCAGCCAGCCGACATTAGTCACGTCCTCTCCCTTCGGGGCTAATTCGTGGTGGTCTTCTTACCGTCGCCTGCACCGTCTTTGGCCTTTTCCGCCGAGGAAGATTTATCTGCTGTCGCTTCAACGATCAGTGCCAGCATCATCTCGGCGCGGCGGCGTAAATTCTGCGGCACCGCCTGATCGGCAAGCACCTCATTGTACCGCTTTTCCGCCTCCTCCATATTTCCCGTTCTGTAAGCGGACAAGCCCAACAGCTCGCGGGCGGAATGGCGCCACGAATTGCCGGCCGCGGTCATCGGGCCAAGCCGCTTCTGCATCTCGCTATAGTCGGCCTTATCCACGCGCAGCATCGCGGCCTGAATACGTGCAAAGTCTTCGAAGAGACGATCGCCACTTGACTCGGCCGCGAGTGCGTCGAGTGTCCGAACGGCCTCATCGGTCTTGCCGTCCGCGGCCTCTGAAGACGCCATCCGCAGGCGCGACAGGATGCGATACCCTTTTGGACCATTCTCGGCGAGCTGGCGATAGAGCCTGATGGCCCCGTCGTGCTTGCCCTCCTCGTCCAGCGTCAGCGCCCGCATATAGGTTTCACCCGCCGACGCCGCCCGTTGGGCGGACCAATATTGATACAGCTTGTAACCGCCGACACAGACAACGATCGCCAATGCGGTCCCGACGACATAGAGGCCGTATTTGTTCCAGTATTCCCGGAGTCGTTCCCGGCGAAGCTCTTCATCGACTTCGCGGAAGATGCTTTCGTCGCTCATCGTGGAATTGCCGTCCTTCCACCGCGTCGCACGCGATTCGATATCAGTTTATATTATGTTGTAAACTATTGCGCCGCAAACATGGCAGTTTCCACGTTCATGGTTCGATCAGCTCTCAGCACGACGCCATGAAACGCCCGCGGCCTCAGCGGCATCGGAAAAGCAACAGTTTCGAGATGCGGCTAATTCGCGGACCAGACTGCATCAAACTGTTACCTGCCGCCTATTTTGGGCTTTTTCGTGGCTCTTCCGGCGCCTGAACCGGATCCGCCCTTGACCGGTTTTTTCATTGCGTACGTGTGCTCTGCCGCCGGAAACCGCCGGGCGCGAACCTCCTCGGCATAGTCTTTGACGGCCGCCTCGATCGCGGCCCCGATTTCACCGAAGATCTTCACGAATTTGGGCACTGCGGGATTAAGTCCGAGCATATCCTCCAATACAAGGATCTGGCCGTCACATTCGGCCGAGGCGCCGATGCCGATCGTCGGAATTTCGATCTTGCGCGTAATCCGCGCCGCCAAGAGTTCCGCCATGCCTTCGAGCACGACGGCGAAGGCACCGGCCTTCGCAACGGCTGCTGCATCGGCTTCGATGGCCGACCATTGGGCCCGCTCGCGCCCCTGCGTCTTAAAACCGCCCATGACATTGACCGATTGCGGAGTTAACCCGATATGGGCCATGACGGGGATGCCACGCTCGGTCAAATAATGGATGGTCTCCGCCATACGCGCTCCGCCCTCCAGTTTCACCGCCCCGCATCCCGTTTCCTTCATGACGCGGGCGGCGTTGCGAAAGGCGACCGAAGGGCTTTCCTCATAGGAGCCGAACGGCATGTCGACGACGACCAGCGCCCGTTTCGAGCCGCGGACCACGGCCTGGCCATGCATGATCATCAGTTCCAGCGGCACCGGCACCGTCGTCTCATAGCCATGCATCACCATGCCGAGGGAATCGCCCACCAGCATGAAATCGACATAGGGGTCGATGATCCGCGCCGTGTGGGCGTGATAGGCGGTCAGCGAAATAATCGGCGCCGTGCCTTTTTGCGCCGCGATATCCGGGGCGGTCAGCCTCCGGTTCCGAGTCTCAATCGACATTGACTAAGTTCCGTATCTTCGCCGTGGCGTCGGCGGGATGGATCTCACCATCACATGTATGCTCAAACCTGCCGGATGCAAAGGGAATATCACGGCTTTCAAACCACCGGCACTCCGATCAACCACTCATGCAGCCAGATGGCAAAGATGCCGTAAATTGCCAGTCCGCCGGCGATCGCAATGATGTCGTTGCGAACCGGCCCTTCCATTTGTTTCTCCGGACCGACCGCACCCCGTCGTTTTGCCGACGGCAAATCGAACACGGCCCATAACAGAAAACTGCCGAACAGCAGGATGTCCGCCAATGTACCGTTCGCCAGAAGATGGGCGAAGGCCCAGAACTTTACGGCGATCAGCATCGGATGCTTCACGGTCGCCTTGATCCGGCTCGGCAAATAGGCCGCGATGAGCAGTATGAACACGGGAACCATCAACAGCGCGGTGATGTGACGGAACCAGAATGGCGTCTCATAGATCACGACCGGCGCTTGGCGGGCCAGCCCATAGCCCCAGACAATCAGTACAAACCCGGCGATGGCAATGACCGTGAACAAGCCTTTGTAAGCGTTTTCTCCGAGACGCTCTTTCAATCCGTCTCTGGTGGCGGGCGACATCGGCACGATGTGGCCAGCGAAAAACGCTAACAGTCCAAGGATTAGGATGACCATCGCATTCCTCCGTTGCCCCTCTTGAAGATATCTGACGGTAGTAGCCCAAGCAGTGCTCCAAATCCATAGAAAGAACGGACAAAAGCCAAAAGCGTCGCGACTTCGCGATTGCGCGGTGTCTTCTACGTTTCACCCAACGGCTTGGTCATCAGAACCCAGTTTTTGCCGGGATTTACCCAGCCGTTTTTTACCATCGGCCGCGTCGCGCGCCGGGCAAAGCCAAACCGCGCGTAAAGCCGCTCGGCGCCGCTATTGGCGTCCGACACAATGAGACTGAGTTCTTTCTTGCCGGCTTCTTTGGCGAGCGTTTCCGCCTTGTGCAGGAGTTCGGTGCCAATGCCTTTTCCCCTGAATTCAGGAAAGACCGCTACGACGTTCACATACCAGCTGTCGGGAGCAAGATTTTCGAGTTCCTGCAGCGGAACGAACATCGCCAGCATCTCATCATAATCGATCGGCTGAGGCTCCTTGGCGAGCGCATAACCAACGAGATTACCGGCGATCTTCCCGTCATATTCGGCCACCACGCCATTGCGGTAGGAAAAGCTGCTCTCGTCGCGCTGCGCGCGCCGCCGGCCAACGTCCCATGCGCTTTCGCCAGGCTCGGCCATTGGCCCCCAAAGATAGAGCGGCATGCCTTCGCCTGCGAAGTTGATCAATTCGGCCAGGGCAGTGGCATCCTCTTTCGCGGCCTGCCTGAATCTAAGTCTTCCGTCGCCCATGATCTGCGTCCGACACCGTTTCGTGCGTTGACAGGACCAAAGTGAATTCAACCGTTCACGCGACGGCGCGGCTCTGAACGGCCCTGAAGGCAAAGAAAACGCCGAGAATAATGAGGCCCGCCCCGATCATCGGTCTGACGACGCCGCCCATCATGAACAGCGGCAGCGACAGGCAGATCGAAAGCACGGGGCCGTAGAACCGTGTCCACGCTTGCTTGCCATGGGCGGCCTGATACCAGGGGTAAATCGCGGAGAATGCGGAAATCATGAGGAAGAACAACGACCAGGGCCGGGTCACGAAGGGAGTCAAATCATTGGTGATCGCGAAAGCCCGGGCAAGGTTCAGCTCGGCGATATTTCCCAGCACCACGCCTAAAATCATCGGCGCCAGGGGAAAGCCGAATTGGCGCATGAGAAATCCCAGAATCCCGAACCACAGAAGCGTCCACAAATCGAAGGTGACATTATTAAGTGCAAAGACGCCGATACCGCAGAGGCCGAGTATGACGGCGGCCAGCACATACATGCGGATTTTCGTCACCAGCACGAATACGCGAAGCATGAACGATTGCAGCCCGACCATCAGAAAGGTGGCAATGAAGAAGGAGATGAAGATGGAATAGGCGAGCACCGGCTCGTCGCTGATGAAGGAGGGGCTGGGCACGACATCGTTCATCAAAAGAGCCCCCAGCATGATTGCCGCCGTCACGTCGCCGGGGATTCCAAGCGCCATCAAAACAATCAGCGCTCCGCCTTCGACGGCATTGTTGGACGTTTCCGGAGCGATGATACCGTCGGGGATTCCGGTGCCGAATTTTTCCGGATACTTCGACGCCTTCTTTGCCTGATCGTAGGCCAATATATTGGCGATGGAGCCGCCGGCCCCCGGCAATATCCCCGTGAACACTCCTATCAGGGCCGAACGAAGGGCGAGAGGCCAGCGCTTGGCGATCTCCTTTATGGCGCGGATATGTTCGATCCTGACATCAACCTCTCCGGTTTCGACCAGGGATCTGCGTGCCTTTTCCGGGTCGCGGATATCGCTCAGCAACTGACTGAAGGCAAATAGGCCGATGAGCACGGCAATGAAATCGAAGCCCTGCAGCAAGGCGTCATTGCCGAAATTGAACCGCGCCATGCCGACGGCTTCATCCTCGCCGACGGTCCTGACGAGCAGCCCGACCGCTCCGGCGATCAGCCCTTTCACGAGATTCTTGCCCGCCAGGCTGGCGGTGATGGTCAGCGCGAACATCACCAGCATGAAATAGTCCCAGGGGTTGAACTCCAGGCCGATCCGCGCGAGCTGGGGGGCAAGCGTCACCAGCAGAATGGCGCTGATGATACCGCCGGTGAACGACGACCAGACGCCTATGCCAAGCGCCAGTCCGGGCTCGCCGCTGCGGGCCATCGGAAAGCCGTCGAATGTCGTAGCCACCGACGACGGCGTCCCCGGAATGCCCGTCAAGATTCCGGCCATGAGTCCGCCGGACAGGCCGCCAACGAAAACGCTGATCATGGTCGCCAGCCCCTGGGCAGCCGGCATGCCGAAGGTGAACGGCAGCGTCAGGGCCACCGCCATGGCGATGGTGAATCCGGGAATAGCGCCGGCAATCAACCCGGCGGAAACGCCCACAATCATAAGTAAGGCGGTTTTGATCGTCGCCAGTTCAGCGAAGGCCAAAAGCACGTTTTCGATGATCACGTCGGCTCATCCATTCCTAAAACGGTTTCAAAATTTCACCTGGCGGCAGGATGACGCCGAGGCCGAAGGTGAACAGGCTCCACATACCGCCAACGGTCGCTATCGCGATAGCTGCATGCAGGGCCAAATGACGCAGGGACCAGCTGCCAAGCGCGCAAAGAAGCAAGAATACGAAAAGCATGCCGCCGATCAGCATCCCCAGAATGGGCAGTGACATGAGATAGGCGAAGAACAATACGAAACACCAAATCACGTTCCGCCAATTAGCCAGCCATTCGCGAACGTTTCTCGGCTTGGCGGCAGGCGTTTCAGCCGCTTCCCTCGGGGCATTCAGGGACTGGACCAAATAAATAAGAGAAAGCACCGTCAAGGCCGCGATGATGACGCGCGGCCACGTGGAAGGTCGGAGTGACCCATAGTCGGGGAGGCGGATATCGAAACTTGACCAGAAAAAGAGGCCGCAAATCAATAACAATATGATGGCGATGATCACATCGCGATTGATACGTTCCATGAGGACCCCTTTGCCGAGAGACGAGTTAGCGGCCCGGGCGCAGGACCGGTCCGGGCCGCTCTTAGAGAAATCGGGAAATTACTTCTTCTTGTACATCCCGATTTTGATGGCGACTTTTTCGTGGGAGGCGTAGGTATCCTTTGCCCACTTGCGGTAGTCTGCCGGGCCGACCCAGTCAACATCCGTTCCCTTAGCGTCCATCTGCTTCATGAGATCCGGATCCTCGGCCGCTTTCTTGAAGATCTGTGCCCATTGGTCGACAATCTCTTTCGGCGTTCCCTTCGGTGCGACGATGCCGCGCTTCAGGGCATAGACCAGATCGACGCCAACCTCTTTCAGCGTCGGCAAATTCGGCAAATATTTGGAACGCTTGTCGGCGGCAATGGCGTAAGCCTTCAATTCGCCGGATTCCAGATATTTTCGCCCCGAGGCGACATTCAGCGTCCCGAGTTGAATGGCATTCGACAGCAGCGCCGTCATCCGCTCGCGGGTGCCGTCATAGGGCACATATTTGAACTTCATGCCGGTCATGTCTTCGAGGATCAGCCACATGAACTGGCTTGTCGATCCGAACGTAGCGCCGGTCTTGAGGGTGCCGGGATTGGCCAACGCGTCTTTCTTCAATTCCTCAAAGCTGTTCCATTTGACCTGTCCCGACGCGCCAACGATATCCGGCGTGGAGGTGAGAAGCGCGACCGTTTCGAAGCCGTCGAATTGAAAATCGATCCGGCCCTGCAGGTAACTCGTGATAGCGCTCTGGTGAATGGCGAAGAGCGTGCAGCCATCGGGTTTCGCGTTGGCCGCTTCCTTTGCACCCTTATTGCCGCCCTGGCCGGGGACAGTTACCACCTTGATCTTGGGTTTGACGTCGAGGTTCTGGATCGTCTTTTCAAAGATGGAAAAGATCACATGTGTACCGCCGCCGGCCTTCCACGGCACAATCAGCTTCGCCGTACTGCACGGTATGTCCGCTGCCAATGCAGGCGCGGCCGACAAAACGGCGATTGCCGCTGCAGAAACGAGCAGCGATTTACCTATCCTTTTCATTGCGTACTCCCTATCATTTCGGTTAAGTGCAAAATCTTACATTACCTTCCGCTGGTAATTGCGGCGGTCTCACAGCAATGTGGATATTCTAACCATTTACGTTATCCTGTTTCCACAGTTAATCCTTAAAAAAGGCTGCGAAACACTTTGCTCAAAATTCCAGGGATAACGGAGTATCTTTGGTTCCTGCTTCGGAGAAAAGAGAAGAATGCGCAATCTTGAGCTACCCGGCCGGTCCCCGGTCTATGCCACCCAAGGCATGGCCTGCACGTCTCACCCGCTGTCGAGCCAGGCGGCGATCGATATTTTGAAGGCCGGCGGCAATGCGCTCGACGCCGCCGTCACCGCCTGCGCTGTGCAATGTGCGGTCGAACCGGAATCAATGGGGATAGGCGGCGACTGTTTCTGCCTGTACGCGCCCGCGGGCGCCGGCGTACCGATCGCCTATAACGGCTCGGGGCGTGCTCCCGCAGCGGCGACGCCGGAGTGGTTTCGCCAACAAGGCATCCGCGCATTGGAGCGGCAAATGCCCCATTCCGTCACCGTGCCTGGAGCAGTCGAAGCGTGGCACCATCTTGTGGAGGACTATGGCACCCACTCCTTCGGAAGTCTGCTGCAGCACGCCATCCGCTACGCCCGGGAGGGCTACCCGATCGCACCGCGGGTCCATTTCGATTTCTCAAATCAAGTCGCGCTGCTACGCAGCGACGAAGACGCCGCCCGTGTCTTTTTGCCCGATGGTAAGGTACCGAAGCTCGGCAAATTGCATCGCCAGCCGGAACTTGCGGCCACCCTGGAAAAAATCGCTGAGGAAGGTCCCGACGGCTTTTACCGTGGCGAAGTCGCCGCAGACATAGTCGAAAAGCTGCAAAGCAAAGGCGGCCTGCACACGCTTGAAGATTTCGCGGCGGCGCAAGGTGAATATGTCACCCCGGTCAGCACCGATTTTCGCGGCTACCGCGTCTTTGAATGCCCGCCGAACGGGCAAGGCATTATCGCTTTGCTGCTCTTGAACATCATGAGCGGCATCGAGGTTGAAGGACGCACTCCTATCACCGCCGACCGGCTGCATCTCGAGATCGAAGCCTGCAAGCAGGTTTATGCGCAAAGGAACCTTTATGTCGCCGACCCGGCGATGGCGGATGTCGATATCGACCGCTTGCTGAGCGAAGAGCTCGCGGACGAACTACGCCGTTCGATATCGCCGGCGCTCATGGCCCCGGCAGCCGCCGGCTTCGATATGCCGGCGCATCAGGACACGGTGTACATCACGGTCGTCGACAAGGACCGCAACGCCTGCAGCTTCATCAACTCGCTTTTCTCCAATTTCGGCAGCGGCATCATGGCGCCGCGCTCCGGCGTGATGCTGCACAATCGCGGTCAGAGCTTCGACCTAGACCCCGAACACCCGAACTGCATCGCGCCCGGCAAACGCCCGATGCACACGATCATACCGGGAATGGTCGCCAAGGACGGGCGGATCGCGATGCCGTTCGGGATCATGGGCGGCCATTATCAGTCCTTCGGACATATGCAGTTCCTGACCCGCTTTTTCGATTACGGATGCGATATTCAGGAAGCCATGGATCTTCCCCGCGTCTTTCCCGACCCATGGACGGGAGACGTCGCGGTTGAAAGCGGCGTCCCCGGAGATGTCGTCGAGGACCTTCGCGCCAGGGGTCATGCAATCGCCCCGCCGGACAAGCCCATCGGAGGTTCGCAGGCCATATGGATCGATTGGGAAGAGAATGTGCTGACCGGCGGCTCCGATCCCCGCAAGGACGGCGCGGCAGTCGGCTATTGACCCATCGGAAATCACACCATCACCAAAGACCGGGCAAGACAATTGGGTGAACTCCCCTTGTCCGACCTAGGGGGCGCTACTAAGGACTTATGAATATGAAGATCGGTATCCTTCATCCAGGCGCGATGGGCGTCTCGCTCGCGGCAGCGGCGCGAAACAGCAGCTGCGAAGTCTATTGGGCTTCGCAAGGACGAAGTCGCGGAACAGCGCGGCGCGCCGCGGAGCAAAAGCTTACCGATGCCGGGAGTCTGCAAGCGCTCTGCGAACTTTGTTCCATGATCGTCAGCGTCTGCCCGCCGCACGCCGCCGAGGACGTCGCAGCGGAGGTGCTCGCCTATGGCTTTCGCGGACTTTATGTCGACGTAAACGCAATTTCCCCGAAAAAGACGATCGCGATCGGCGAGCGCGTTCACGCCGCCGGCGCGGACTATGTCGATGGCGGGATTATCGGCCCGCCCGCCTGGTCTCCCGGAGCGACCTGGCTCTATATTTCAGGCCCGCGCGCCGAAGAAGTCGCGGCATGCTTTTCCGCCGGTCCCTTGGAAGCCGATGCCATCGGCGAAGAGATTGGCAAGGCCTCGGCGTTGAAAATGTGTTTCGCCGCCAATACCAAAGGTACGACGGCGCTTTTCTGCGCCATACTTGCCACCGCCGAAGAGCTCGGCGTCAGGGACGATCTCCTGAGACAATGGTCGAAGAACGGTTCCGGGTTTGCCGACCAGGCGACGCGGAACGTTCGCACCGTGACGGCCAAGGCCTGGCGCTTCGTCGGCGAGATGCACGAGATCGCCAGCACATTCGAGGAAGCGGGCCTGCCGGGCGGTTTCCATAGGGCGGCCGCGGACGTCTACACGCGTATTTCGGAATTCAAGGACGCCAGCGAAACGCCGGAGCTTGACGAGGTTTTATCGGCGCTTCTCGGAAAACGGCTGGGACAGGCAGCCGAATAGACGGATTGAGAAAACGGAACGCGCCGGATCTCAAACAAGGATTAACAGCGTGCTGCACATTGCGAAAAACATGGAGCGTCTCGGAACGGAGACGGCTTTCGAGGTACTCGCCCGCGCCGCGGAACTCGAGCGGCAGGGCCGCGATATCATCAATCTCGGTATTGGCCAACCGGATTTCAGCACGCCGCAGCATATCGTCGAGGCGGCGGTAAAGGCGCTCAGGGAAGGCCATCACGGCTATACGCCAAGCCAGGGGATCCTGCCATTACGGGAAGCTGTCGCGGCGGATCTCAATCATCGCCACGGCGTCGAGGTCGACCCCTCCTGCGTCGTCATCATGCCCGGCGGCAAACCGACAATGTTCTTTTCCATTTTGATGTTTGGCGAGCCCGGCAGCGAAATTCTCTACCCGGACCCGGGATTTCCGATCTACCGCTCGATGATCGAATATACCGGCGCCAGTCCCGTTCCGATCACGCTCATTGAAGAGAACGGATTTTCCTTCAATGCCGACGAGGTGCTGGCGCAGATCACGCCGAAAACCCGGCTGATGATCCTCAACAGCCCCGGCAATCCGACCGGCGGCGCGGTTCCGGGCCATGAAATCGAGCGCCTCGTCGAGGGGCTCGCGGCGCATCCGCATGTCGCCGTCCTCTCCGACGAAATCTACAGCCGCATGCTTTACGAGGGCAGGGAACATGTCAGCCTGTTGCGCTATCCCGAAATCAGGGACCGGCTGATCCTCCTCGACGGCTGGTCGAAAACCTATGCCATGACCGGATGGCGCCTCGGCTATGGCGTCTGGCCGCCGGCTCTGGTGGAAAAAGTGGTTCGTCTTGCGGTCAATTGCCATTCCTGCGTCAACGCGGCGACGCAATATGCCGGGATTGCCGCGCTCGAAGGACCACAGGACGACGTCGATAAAATGGTCGCGGCTTTCGATAAAAGGCGGCGTGCGATCGTTCCGATGCTCAATCAGCTCCCCGGTTTTCGCTGCGTCGAGCCCGGCGGCGCGTTTTATGCCTTCGCCAATGTCACTGGGACCAACATGCCGGCAAAGACCCTGCAAAACAGCATTCTCGAGGAAGCGGGCGTGGCCACGGTCGCCGGAACAAGTTTCGGCATTCACGGCGAAGGGTATATCCGGTTTTCCTACGCCAACTCGATTGAAAACATCCAGGCGGCCATCGAGCGGATCGGCGCTCTTCTGACTGACATGGAAGCAAAGAGCGCCTAGGCAAAGCGAAAACATCCGAGCCAATAAGTCATGATTGAGGAGCGGGAAACCAAGCTACAGCGGTTTTCCGATCGCTCGGCCCTTGGCTATGCGGAATATGGCGACCCGGCCGGCGCGCCGGTGCTCGCATTTCATGGCACGCCGGGCTCGCGGTTCAAATATCGCGCTTCCGACGGTCCGGCGCGCCAATTGGGGCTCAAGATCATCGCGCCGGACCGGCGCGGCTATGGCCTCTCACCCATGGGCAACGCCGAGCCGTCTCTTCGCGGCTGGTCAGACGATATTCGCGCCTTCGCGGATGCACTCGACATGCCACGATTCGGGGTGATGGGCATATCGGGCGGCGGTCTCTTTGCCGCCGCTGTCGCCGCGCTCCTGAAGGAGCGCGTAACGGCGCTCGCGCTCATAAGTCCTGTCGGACCGCTCGACGACCCAAGCATGCGCGCGGAATTAAGCGCCTTTCATCGCCTGACTTTCCTGGGATTGCCGAAACACCCGACCCTATTGAGGCTGACGTGGCGCGGACTCCGAGCCGGGCTTCAATTTGCGCCGGACAGAGCCATTAGGCTCGCTTTCTTGCGCGGTCCGCGCGCCGATCGAGCCATTATCCAGGAGAATCCCTTCCGCCTTGACCTCATAGAAATCTTCCAGGAGGGGTTGCGGATAGGGGTCGCCGGCGCCGTCAACGACATGGAAATCTTCTGCCGGCCCTGGGGACTGCCCCTCAGCGCGATTGCCGCGCCTGCCCGTTTGTGGATCGGGGGCCGGGACGGCAACGTGCCCGTCGCCGCCGCCCTCCATCTCGCCGACCTGATCCCCGGCTGCGCCCTGGACATTCTCCCGGAGGCCGGTCATTTATGGATCGTGAACCATGTCGGGGACGTGTTAACGTGGTTTGCTGAAGCCGGGGCGTAAACGCGCCCTTGCTTCATCGGCCACCGGATTGTCCCGTGAACCATGAATTGCGGCGGCAGGACCGCGCAGCCCTACTCCTTGTCCTTCTGTGCCAGATGCTTCATCAGCCCATTGGCGATAATCTCGGCGACTTTCCGCGAACCGCTGTCGGTAAAATGGATCGCATCGTAGACGTCGCCGAATTGCCATCGCCGCGCCCGCGCCAGATCAATCAAAAGGGCGTTTTCGCTTTCGGCGACCTTGCGAATAATTTCGTTGAAATAGTCATGGCTGCTTGCAAAGGCGTCCGGATCGATTTCGGCACCTTGCCGGCGTTCCCGAGCGAGGAAATCGCTTTCCGCCTCGTTTTTCGACTGTGGCCGGACACGGACCTGGGTGAGCAAGACCGGCTTGACGTGCCAAGCCGTTGCAACGCGCACGAAGGATCGGAGCGCGCTTTCGAAGCTTCGGCCCTGCTCCCGCCAATCGTCTTTCTCCGCGGGTGAACGTCCCCGGGGCTTGGCTTGCGCGTCACCGATCACGCGCTTGATCAGCCGGTTCGCCGACTTTCGTGCGTCCAAAAGCATGGCGAACGTGTTCGGAAGCGTCGACCTCGCGACAATTTCAGCGCCTTCGCCAACGCTGATCTTTTCATCCTGTAGCAGGTCGTATGTTCTCCGCGTCTGCCAATAGGAACCGCTCTGCGACAAGACGCCGATATCGTTCGTTGCATGCATCAAGACCACGAAATCGGGTTTGAGCGGAACAACCTTGCCGATCAGGAGCAGCAGCGAATGAAGAACATTGTTGCCGGACTTGCCGGCGTTAATTCCGTTGACCTTTCGTTTCAACTTGTCTTCCAGAAAAATCGAGGTGAGATAGGGAAACCGGGCTGCCTCCGACACATAAAGGCATTCCGTCGTCGAACCGCCCATAAAAACGATCGAGACATCCGCAAGTTTGTGGCGAAGTGCGGGCTCGATAAAGGCTTCGCCGTCGGTTCGCATGCGATAACGTGTGCGCACCTCGCCTCCCGGAAACTTTGAACGCTCGGCGGGCGGCGCAAATGTGTAATCCGTATCGCGTTTCCATTCCCGCATTCTAAGATAGCGCAGCGGTGCCGGACTGGAGCTCAATGTCCGTGCAACGTGGCGGCCATTCGCC
>CAYWBS010000017.1:0-15587 GCA_964456215.1 uncultured Hyphomicrobiaceae bacterium | reverse complement strand
TAAAGGCGAGTCCAATACCACAATCGGCGCTGCGAAAACCTCCATTACCACCATCGAGGCACGCCACAATGTCGTTATGACAGCTCCCAAGGATCGTAAGGCGACAAGCGACTGGGCGGTTCTCGACAACCCGAAAAACCTGGCGACACTGGGCGGCAATGTCACACTTTATCAGGGCGAAAACCGTCTTCAGGGCCAAAAACTCCTGTTCGACCTGAATACCCGGCGCACGATCTTTCCTCCGGTCGGACGCGTCAAAGGTCGCTTCATCCCGGAGAAATCGGAAATGAAAACAGTCAAGACCGCCGAGCAACCGCCCAACCCAGCTTCAGGCAATAATATCGCTACCAGTTTTGCCGGTTTGGGAATGAATAACGACAAACCAATTTTCGTGGAAGCGGATAAATTGGATATTTTCGACGAAACAAATCACGCAGTTTTCCGGGGCAATGTCGACGTCGAGCAGGGCGGCTATCAGCTCCACTCCGGAGTATTGGAGATGGTGTTCAACGATGATGGTAAATCCGCAGACCAGCCCGGCACCAAAACCGACGTTTCGAAGTTTATCGCGATAGATAAGGTGCGCCTTGTATCCCCTGACGGTCAGCTCATAACAAGCGACAAGGCCACTTATGACGTGAAGACAAATTTTGTAACGATCGACGGAAATGTCGTGCTGACCCGTGGGAAAGACATTATTAAGGGTGATCAGCTGACGATAGATCTTGCGACCAACCGCAGCTGGGTCAAGAACTACGGAAAAGCGGGTGCGAAACAGCGCGTCCGTATGCTATTGGAACCGCGGAAGCTCCGCAAAGATTCAGGAGGAAGCCCAAAAGGTTCCAAGCGTAACCTCGATGAGTCGGAACGAGGCGCTCAATTCAGTCTCGACCACCAATAATTGCGATGCAACCCGTTCCAATCACGAGGAATGTCCATGGGACAGCTGCAGAGGTTACACCGATTATTAACGGCGCAAGGCTAAACTGATCGGGACAGGTTCTTGGCAAAAATCATGTCATTCGCTGGCTGGCGCAAGCACGCAGATGCGGCTCATAAAGATGATCCGTTCAGCGAAGAATTTCCTGCATATGGTGAAGCCATGGCGCCCAGTCGGTCTCACAGCACTAACGGCCGAGAGTCCCTTGCCGGACGTCTTACGGTTCATGCGGTCGAGAAAAGCTTTAAGAAGCGCCGGGTTGTGCAGGGCGTCAGCTTAAACGTCGGCCGCGGCGAGGCAGTCGGTTTACTGGGGCCAAATGGCGCCGGAAAGACAACGGTATTTTATATGATCACGGGGCTAATTTCGGCAGACAGTGGTCGGATCATGATTGACGGCCATGATATTACCAGCCTGCCCATGTATCGACGGTCTCGGCTTGGTGTCGGATATTTGCCGCAGGAAGCCTCCATTTTTAGAGGGTTGACGGTAGAGGAAAACATTCGCGCCGTCCTCGAACTCGTTGAACACAACAAAACAGAACGCGAGCACCAGCTTGATCTGCTACTGGACGAGTTTGGCATAAGCCATATAAGGAAATCACCCGCACTGGCCTTATCCGGCGGGGAACGCCGACGTGTCGAGATTGCCAGGGCCCTTGCCACCCGACCGGCCTATATGCTGTTAGATGAGCCGTTCGCCGGCATCGACCCGATCGCCATAGGCGATATTCGAACGCTCGTCCGCCATCTAACCCAGCGCGGCATCGGCGTACTTATCACAGATCATAATGTTCGCGAAACTTTAGAACTTATTGACCGGGCGTATATTATTCATGACGGGAAAATGTTGACTGAGGGAACGCCGCAGCAAGTTATCTCCAATGAGGCAGTGCGCGATGTTTATCTCGGTGAGGGATTCCGCATAGATCATAACGGGGTCTAGGCGGCGGCCTGGATTAATGCGGTGAGGGACTAGCGAATGGCATTGTCTGCAAAGCTCGAGCTCAGGCAAGGCCAGAGTTTGGTCATGACGCCGCAATTGCAGCAAGCCATCAAGCTTCTGCAGCTCTCAAATCTCGAATTGAATGAATTTGTTGAAGCCGAACTGGAACACAACCCCCTCCTCGAACGGGCGGAAAGCGATTCGGAAGGACCGGAGCCTTCGCCCGATCCAAGTTCGGACTCGGAATCCTCTACAGTCGACAACACCTCCCAAGATTATCAGGCTGCCGACGAATGGCTGAACACTGCCGAGAAAACAGGTCCGATCGATCCCACAGGCGGCATGGATACGGATCCTGAAAACGTATTTCCGGATTCCGGCGAGAGTGGCCCCAGCCTACTGCTCGAAGCGGGCTGGACTTCGGCAACGCGCAAATCGGCAGGCGAAAGCCAGGATGTCAATTTTGAAGCGCTCTTGGCGGACGACAAGACTCTTCAGGATCACTTAATCGAGCAGCTTCAGATCACCATCGCCGACCCAGCGCGGCGACTGATCGGCCATCACCTGATCGACATGGTCGATGAAGCGGGCTATCTCAGGTGCGACGTTGAAAGTCTGGCGGAAAGGCTGAACGCTCCTGTCGATCTCATCGAAGGCACCTTGCAGATCATGCAGGGTTTCGAGCCGGCCGGGGTATTTGCGCGTGATCTTCCGGAGTGTCTGACACTGCAACTGAAGGATCGCAACCGCTACGATCCAATTATCGCAATGTTGATCGAGAATCTGCATTTGTTGGCAGCGCACGATTTCTCCAAGCTCCGGCGCGTGTGCGGTACCGACGCCGAAGACCTTGCCGACATGATTACCGAAATAAAGGCTCTCAACCCAAAACCCGGACTGAAATTCGGCAGCATCGCCATTCAGCCTGTTGTTCCGGATATCATCGTCCGTAAGAGATCTGATGGCCTCTGGCATGTTGAGCTGAACAGCGAGACGCTACCGAAAGTTCTGGTCAATCAGACTTATTATTCCGCCGTGGCAAGTACGGCTCGGGCAGATAAGGATAAGGCATATTTGTCGGATTGCCTGCATACAGCGAATTGGCTTGTCAAAAGCCTGGATCAGCGAGCTCGGACCATACTCAAGGTCGGTGAGGAAATTGTTCGCCAGCAGGATGGATTTCTCACCCGCGGCATCCAGCACTTAAGGCCGCTCAATCTCAGAACCGTTGCCGACGCCATTTCGATGCATGAATCGACCGTCAGCCGGGTGACATCGAACAAATATATGGCGACGAACCGTGGTATATTTGAACTGAAGTATTTCTTTACGTCAGCTATTCCGTCGTCAGGAGCCGGAGAAGCGCATTCATCAGAGGCCGTCCGCCATAGGATCAAGCGGCTGATCGATAACGAATTGCCTGAAAAAATCCTTTCGGATGACAAAATTGTCGAACAACTTAAGGGAGAAGGAGTTGATATTGCCCGGCGGACCGTTGCGAAATACCGCGAAGCAATGCGTATTCCCTCGTCCGTCCAGCGTCGGAGAGAAAAGAAACACGAGACGCTTACAAGTGATTAAACGGTTCAAATTTGTCCATAACTGCATTTATGCTTAAATTTTGTCGTATTTACGCTTTCTCAGACAGTGCTTGAATTAAATAATGTTTGTGGAAACCATGATCATTAAGCTAAATACGGGAACAATCCAAGAATCCATGAATATGAGGCCTTTGCAGATTTGACAGTCGGGATTGGCTTGGTTTAACTTCCGCCGGTTCGCGCCGCCATCCGGTTCACGAATTCGATAATTGCGGCGATCGACATATTGAGTTTTGCCACAAAATACCGACTTAACGGTTTAGGCCCAACTGTAATGAAATTTTTGCCGTGCGGCCGACTTGAGCATGACGCTGCAAGTAACAGGTAAAAACCTAGACATCGGACAGGCTCTTCGGTCCTATGTGACTGACAAAGTCGCCGATGTTTTGACGAAATATGTGAGTGGTTACCACTCCGGTCATATCCGAGTCGAAAAGGAGCGCGGATGTTTTCTGACCGATTGTACAATACAGCTGCGATCGGGTCTTTCCTTGCGGTCACACGGTGAATCTCATGACGCTTATGCGAGCGCCGATGCTGCCTTGGAACGACTGGAAAAGCGGTTGCGCCGGTATAAGCGGAGATTAAAGCAGCACCACACCGATGCCGCCCTGGCAAGCACGATCACCGAAGCCACGGACTATACGATCAAAGCGAATTCGCAAGATGGTGAAGACGACGCCGGCGAAGCACAAATTCCGGTCACGATTGCGGAAACAAGAACCGTAATCCCAGAGTTTTCCGTTAGCGACGCGGTCATGCAATTGGACTTATCCGATCGGCCGTTTCTCGTGTTTCGAAATGCCGGTCATGGAGAAATAAATGTTGTTTACCGCCGCCCTGATGGCAATACGGGATGGATAGACCCGGATCTGAACAAGAAGCAGGCGGACAAACGTTGAGTTGATGAGATCGATGACGCATTTTGCAATCTGGATGTTCGGCGTCACACTAGGCACTCGTCGCCCAATGAGGGGGGATTAGACCGACATGGATCTAGCTGGCCTTATCAAACTTGACGGAATTATTCCGTCATTGAAGGCGAAAAGCAAAAAGCAGGTTCTCCAGGAACTTGCGGCGCGCGCGGCCGAAAGCACAAAGCTCGACCAACGTGAAATTTTTGAGACGCTTTTGCACCGCGAGCGGCTGGGCTCGACGGGCGTCGGCCACGGTGTCGCCATTCCCCATGGTAAATTCGAAAAACTCGACAAAATCGTCAGCCTGTTCGCGCGCCTTTCGACTCCCGTCGATTTTGATTCGATTGACGATCAGCCTGTCGATCTCGTCTTCTTGCTGCTCGCGCCGGAAAGCGCCGGCGCCGATCATCTTAAAGCGCTGGCGCGCATTTCAAGGCTGCTGCGGGAGCCCGCATCCATCGAAAAACTCAGGGGATCGAAAGATGCAGCCGCTCTGTACTCGGTGCTTACGGAGCCTGCCGCATCGCATGCCGCTTGAGATGCCCTTCCCTTCTTGATCGCGCGCATGGGCAGCCATCTGTCCAAGCCGACGAAAAAACCATAATGCGGAAAATCCACGAAATAGGGCGCGCCGCCCTCTTCAAAAGAAGCCCGTTCACACCACCGACAAAGAGCGTTTCTCACGACGCCCTGGACATTTCGGCATTTTCTCCCGGCGGCGCCTCACAACACCGGGGATCAATGCAAACCGACCGGCTCCAAATCATTTTCCAGCGCATTTGCGACCGCCGCCGACCTGCTGTCGGCCAAAGCGATTGGCGTGCCGTCTGCGGCGTGAAGCGAAAAAAGCTGAATTCCACGCGGCAGGTTGGACAGAGCTGGGAAAAGCTCCTCGGCTTGCGAACTTGTCAACTCCTTTATGTAAGCGACCTCTCCACCGCCCAAATGGGTGAATTCCAGGTTGCTCATAACCGGACCAAGTTTTTTTTCGTTCAAATCATGCTCCATGATCATCTCCCTGTTTGAGATGGTACTCCCCCTGGCCGGAAAGCCTGGATAGATGTCCTTCTTCTGCCCGGAGCAATCGCCTGTGCCGCCTCTCTCCGGAGAGCGCGAAGGTCGCATCCTCTTTCGCTTCGCGAAGCACTCACGAGACCGGCTCGCGAATGTCGATCCTGCGCACCATCCGCTCCGGTTGGGGCCGGGCAAGGTTGATCGACAACAGGCCGTTCTCGAGATCGGCGGAAAGAACCTGTATCCCCTCGGCAAGGACAAATGTTCGTTGAAACTGCCTGGCTGCAATGCCGCGGTGAAGAAACTCGGTCGTTTCGTCTTCGCTTTGCTTGCCGCAAATAATAAGTTGACTGTCCTCTATCGTGACGTCGAGCTGGTCCTTGGTAAAACCGGCGACCGCCAGTGTAATACGGATCGATTCGCCGCCGTCCGAATTCGCCGGGATTCTTTCAATATTATAAGGCGGATACCCATCTCCCGATTTCTTCGCAACTTGATCCAGAAGCCTTTCGATTTCTTCGAAACCGAGAAGCAGGGGATGGTTCACTATCGACATCCGCGACATGTTTCATCAGTCCTTTCATAAGCGACCATGATGTGTCCGGTCTCGCGCCCTCACCCTCTTTTGGCACCAAGACGCGCTCCGCGCCTGAGCGCGGAAAACGGATCTCTTGCTGATATGGGACAGATTGGGTTGGATTCAAGATTGATGCAAGGCTTACGGCGCGTACTCATGCGCTGCGGGAGCGCATCATTTTAGAAATAAGAATTGATATATTGCGCTTTTCAAACACGGACAGCAAATCGAGTGGCGCCTCGCCAAGTTTCCGCAAGGCAATGTGATTTGCAGGATCAATGGTCAGGTTCCAGCGCTGATTTATCCGGCACATATCAAGCGATGATGAGCTTCTGAGATGACCGATTAGACCTACGCCGGGGCCGAAGTTGCTATGCGGCGGGCATTGTTTTTGCTTATTTTCCCGAAACCAAGACTGCCCGTCACGGGAACGGGGGCGGGCCGACCCGTGCGCGCACCTGCGCTTGTGCCCCGTCCCGTCACCGGTTTCGGGCCGGTGAATGCCCACCTCGTCAGTCGGCTCGACCGATGCGACGGCATCGCTCTTCGCCGTGTTCCTGGAGTGTATCCAGGAGAACTGGGCACCGGTTTTCCGTCCGGAAACACGAAAAATCAAAGGGTCAGAGTGTTTGAGCGATCCAACGAAAAGCGAAAACACTCCAGTAGATTACCACAGCGGCTGAGAAAAAGAATTGACTCGGAATTCGTAGAAAGGGCTCTAGCTCAAGGCTGGATCGACACGCGAATCAATGGGAATGAGGCGGCCGGGATTACACCGGCGGTCGACTATTGGTGGCCACACGAGCAAGGTTCCGCAGTACCATACGGAGAGATCACACATGATTTTGCCTCGCTTGGCAATGCACCACCAAATGACAGATTCAGAAGTTACAAGTTAAGAGACATGTTGGACGTTGGGTCGTTCCAAATTTTATTCGTAATTCTGGTGACCATGGTGTCGGCGATAATCGGCGCACTGAGCGGCGCCGGTGGAGGGGTGCTGGTGCTTCCCTTTCTGGTGCCGATCGTCGGAGTGAAGGGCGTGGTGCCAGTGATGGCAATCGCCATGTTTTTTGGAAATTTTTCCCGCGTTTGGGTCTATCGCGAAGATATTCGTTTCGATCTGTTAGCGAGATTGTGCATTGCTGTGACACCCGGCGTCGTGCTCGGCACCTACATCTATAACTGGTTGCCGGCCCGCGAAGTGGCGTTCATCATCGGCATCTTTTTAATTGCCACTGTCGGGCTTCGGCGCGTACTGCGCAGCAAAAAACTTTACCTGTCCCCCAATGGAATTTCGGGGGCAACTTTTTCCTTTGGTGTTCTCACCGGCGCGACGCCCGGAGCCGGCATCGTAATGATCGCCGTCCTGCTTGGGATGGGCCTCAGCGGCACGACGCTCATCGCCACCGACGCGGTACTCGGCATGCTTGCCGCTTTGATAAAAGCGTTCATGTTCACCCGCTTTGATCTGATCGATCTCCGCGGGCTCTTGATCGGACTTGCGATCGGCGTATCGACAATTCCAGGTAGTTACATGGCGCGCTGGATGATCCGGCGCATGCCGTTCGCAATGCATGAACTAATTATAGAAGTCATGATCGCTATCGCCGGGCTCTCATTCCTGTGGCGTGCAACAAACAGCTAGCCATCCTACGTTAGCGACGAATGGCCGCTGTCAGGACCTTGGGGTTCACGACATTGATCGGCGCCCCTTTCTCAAAGGCAAGAATCTGATTGAAGATATCGGTGAACTGCAAGTTGTACTCGTCCACAGTGACATAGCCAATATGCGGAGTGCAGATGACGTTCTCCATATTAAGCAGTGGATTGCTCGGGTCGCGGACCGGCTCCTCCTCGTAGACGTCGACCGCCGCCATGCCGGGACGGCCCGATCGTAGCGCCTTGACCAGTGCGCCCGGCTCAATAAGAGGGGCTCGTGACGTATTCACCAGTAATGCTTCGGGTTTCATCTGAGCCAGGTCCTCATAAGTGATGATCCCTCGCGTTGAATCGTAAAGACGCATATGCAGCGAGATGACGTCTGCAGTTTCGAAGAAACTCTCTTTGCTTTGTGCCACGTCGTGGCCCTCCGCACGGGCGGCTTCTCGCGACTTCTCACTCGCCCAAACCAGCACGCGCATGCCGAATGCCTTCGCATAGTCGGCGACCGCGCGGCTGATACGGCCGTATCCAAAAAGACCCAAGGTCTTGCCGCGCAAGGACCGTCCAATCCCACATTGCCAATTGCCGGCTTTGAGAGACTGCATCTGCTGCGGGATCTGGCGCATTCCTGAGATGATAAGCCCCCAGGTCAATTCCGCCGTCGCGAACGAAGGCGTGTCAGCATGCATGTCCGAAGACACAACGATGCCGAGCTCGGTGCAGGCGTCCACATCGATATGCGGAAAAACGCTGCGCTGGCTGATCAGTTTTAAGCGCGGCAGCTTTTCAAGGAGAGGCGTGCGGATTTTGGTGCGCTCGCGAATCAGCACCAGCACATCGGTTTCGGCAAGACGGGAGGCGAGCCTGTCCGTGTCTTGCTCGTGATCGTTCCAGATCGTGACGTCATGACCATCGAGCATCGCAAAGCACGGCAGGTGACGAATGGTGTCATGGTAGTCGTCGAGAATCGAGATTTTCATGGTTCCTACACGCAAAAAACAGCTTTAAGTCGTGATATCACTGCGAAGATGGATTGGCCAGCCGGTCGCAAGCGGGCATCTCTTCGAGTACCAACCAAGCCTGACATGGTCCCGTTTGTCTCATCAGCAATGATCTTCCAGACATGGCAAATGCGGTTCCAGCGGCGGAAACATTGAGCGAATTCGCAGCTAGCCTGCGCTATGAGGACATTCCCGAGCATGTCCGCCAGGTGCTGAAGCAGTGCCTCATCGATTCGGTTGCCTGCGCGTCGTTCGGAGCCATGTTCCCCTGGTCCAAACAGATAGCGCGGGTCGCGGCTCCCTCTGGCCATCCCGGCCGCTGTCGATTCCCGGGTGCACCGGATGATGGTCTGGCCGCGCGGCCCGCGGCACTTACGCTGGGCGCATTCGCCCATGCGTTCGAACAAGACAGTCTTCGCCGCCCAAGCGGAGGTGTTCATGCCGGAGCAACCGTCATGCTGCCAGCGTTCGCTGTCGCTCAGGAGACGGGCGCCGGGGGCAAAGCACTCATTACTGCCATGGCCGCCGGAGTCGAGGTAATGTTCCGCATCGGGGCTGCAACCTTGCACACGCCTGAAAAGAAAGGATTTCATGCGCCCGGACTGACCGGTCCGTTCGGAGCCGCCATTGCAGCCGGGAAGCTTCTGAACGGCGATGCAGGCCAACTGTTGCAGGCCATGGCTATCGCCGGCTCGATGGCGTCGGGGCTGCTCGCCTTTGCGCATGCGGGAAATGGCGGCATGATCAAGCGACTGCATTTGGGCCGCGCCGCTGAAGGGGGCGTCCTTGCCGCGATACTGGCGATGGAGGGCCTACAAGGACCGACGACGGTCCTCGACGGCAAATTCGGATTGCTTGATGCTTTCTGTTCGGAATCCGATCCGTCGCTATTGACCATGGGGCTCGGGCAGACATGGCAGGCGGAGACAATCTGCTTCAAGAAATACCCCTGCCATATCACCGGGCACGCACCACTCGAAGCGATGGCCCGGCTGCGCGCTGATGCCGGTTTTGATCCCGGCGATATCGTGCGCATCGAGGTCGCAGGCGATGGCGAGATTGTGAGCCATCACAATATCCCGGCGCCGAGCGACATCATGCTGGCGCAGTACTCGATCCCGTTCTGCCTGGCGCTGTCCCTTTATTATGATGCTGCCGATCCGGCATCGTTCAACGACACGGTCCTTTCAGATGGAAACGTGCTGACGCTGGCACGGAAGGTCGAGCTGCGGAAACGGGCCAACCGATCGCCGGCTGCCAAAGGTTGGGGCGTCAATTTGGCCGTACAGCTGCGCGATGGGCGCTTTCTTGAGACCACTGTGGAGGATTTCCCGGGCGTGCCCGAAATGCCGTTCACTCGAGAGCAAATGGAGGCGAAGTTCAACCTGCTTACCAAGTCGCAAAGCCGTCCCGACCGCCTGCTCGCCACGCTCCAGCATTTTGAGAGCGTGGCCGATGTCGGCGAAATCAGCTGGACATATGCCGACAAGAGTATGTAGTCGAGGGGGTGGAGGCGATTACCTTGAGCCCGACAAGCGCAACCTCGGCAAGCGAAATCTAGAGCATGTTTTTTTGGGTTGCATCGGCACCTTCGGGTTATGCTGGATGCCGGCCCGGACCCAAGAACTATTGGAAAGGCCAATTCAAGCCGGCGAACTGTAGCAGCAAGCCCTGCGGGTATTCCAGCACCAGTATGCGGGCGAGCCCCAACAACAGGCCAAGCGTTGCTGCCCCTCCGGCGATGCCGCCAAACAGCCCAACACGGGCGAGCATTCGCAGGAAGGCCGCGACGAAAACGGGCGCCGCCACCAGGAATCCAACCAGCGCAGACGTTAGCAAGAGCCCGGCAAACCAGGCCAGACAGGCATAAAGAGAGCGTGCATCATCGGCATGATCACCCGTTGCCTGGGTATCGAACAGTGCCGAATGTCCGGCCGAGTGCAGTCCTTGACCGGTGATGATGACGAGCAGCGCCAGCACAGTAAGGCCGGCGACGGTCAGCGGGAACAGCTTGCCTCCCCAGCGTAAATTGAAAACATCGCCGAGCACAACGACCATCGCCAGGATAAGGAGGCCGGTGAACACCAACTGCGGGCCCTTCTTCAACCGATCCACAATGATTTCGGCCGATGCTTCGCCGACACGCGCCTTACTGCGCCAAGCGACATAGCCCGATATCCCCACCAACACCAACAATATGATCGCCACCGGCCGGGCGATGAATGAAAAGCCATAGACTTGCGCAGTACGATAGAACGCATCCTCCAGCCGATTCGACAGCACGAAGCCAATCAGCAGAGCAGGCCGCGACCAACCGAAGCGCTTCATGTAGATTCCGAGCACGCCGACGGCGGTGAGGGCAATCAGATCGCCCCAGTCACGATTCGCCTGGAAGGCGGCGAAGTAAATGATAACGATCAGGAACGGCGCGATCAACGTGTACCGGATGGTTGTCAGCCGCGCGATCGGACCGGCGAGGCCGAGGCAGATCGCGGTACCGAAGATGTTTGCAAGCGCAATCGACCAGATGATGACAAAGGTCAGATCGAGTTTTTCCTCGATCATTTCGCGGCCGGGCTCGATACCGACAAGAACGAGACCGCCGAGCAGAAGCGCCATACTTCCAGAGCCGGGAATACCAAAGAGCAAAGTGGGGATCAGCGCGCCGCCTTCCTTGGCGTTGTTAGCCGATTCCGGCGCGATGACGCCGCGAATGTCACCCTTTCCGAATCTCTCCTTATCCTTGCTGGTTTGCAGCACATGACCATAGGCGATCCAATCGATTACCGAGCCGCCAAGCCCAGGCAGCGCGCCAACGACTGCACCGATAGAGGCGCAGCGCAGCATCAGCCATTTATGACGGATCGTGTCCTTAAAACCCTGCAACCAGCCGTGCCCGAGCGCGCCACTTTCCGATATCGCACCCTGTCGCCTAAGCGCGTCCACGATCTCGGGGAATGCAAACATACCCAGTCCAATAACCACCAGCGGCAAGCCGTCGCTTAGATAGATCGTATCGAACGTCAAACGGTATTCGGCTGTCGATGACGACGCACCGACTGTGCCAAGGAGCAGACCAAGTCCGCATGATGCCAACCCCTTCAGCACCGACGGTCCGGTCAGCATGCCGACAAGCGTGAGCGCCAACACGACAAGCAAGAGCTGCTCGCCGAAACCAATCGCTAGTAGCAAAGGCTGGGCGAAAAAGATCGCGACCGTTAGGACCAGTGCGCCGAATATGCCTCCAAAGAGTGATGCGGAGAAGGCTGCGCCAAGCGCCCGGGCGGCTTCGCCCTTCTTCGCCAATGGAAAACCATCGAGTACGGTTGCCTGGCTGCCCGCGCTGCCAGGAATGGCAAGAAGAACCGACGGGAATGTATCCGAGGTCGTCGTGACCGAGGTGAGACCGATCATCATGGCGAGCGCCGCCGCAGGGTCCATGCCGTAGACGAACGGCAGCACGATCGCCAGCCCGGCAATGCCCCCGAGGCCGGGCAGCAAACCTACCGTCAGGCCGACAAGTACACCCGCGATCAGATGGAGAAAATGTGCACCGCTGAGAAGCTGGGCCAGCGCGGGAAGCACCGTTTCGGACACGATTTCCGGCATGAAAGATCAACTCGGACGGATGCAGCGAGTATAGGTGCGTCAGCGGTCGCAACGGTACTGAAAGTGTCTCAGCGCCTACAATGAGCGCGGAGATACTATAACTCGCGCGATCGGCCAGGGCAGGATTATTCGACGTTGTAAGTCACTTTCGGCCACTTCTTCAGTGCGTTGAAGTCCTCCGGTTTCAACACGGCCGCTTCCTGCAGAATCTTTTCCGATTGCTTACCAAGGCTCTGTGGGTAGCCGCCGAGCACTTTCTGCGCGGCCGCGCCTGACTTAATCTCCTCCGAGCTCAGTGCCTTTGCCATCGCGGTGCGATAGGTGTCGACGATGTCTTCCGGCGTCCCGGCAGGCAGCACGATCATTTTAGCGCCCATGACACGGATATTGAAAAGGGCCTTCCAAACCTTGTACTCGCTGCCATTCAGATCCTTGCCGTGCACCATCTTGTACACTTCGAGGAATGTCGGCACGTCTGGCAGCTTGGGATCGCGTACAACCACGCCGTTCTCGTCTTCAAAGCCGAGCGTGAAAAGCGTCTTGACGGTACCGTCCTTGACCATCGGCTGAATCCGTTTCGACCAAGACGCCATATTGTCGAAATTGAGCTGAATCTCGCCGCGCAGGATTGCCTGCTGCGCCTCCTTGTTGGAAAGCCCGAACACAGGCTTGACTTTGATGCCGAGGAGATCGAGCGAGTAAAGCGTCGGCAAGTCGGACGACTTTGGCCCCGAACCTCCGTAGACCGGCACCTTGGTTTGCAATAGCTTAATGTCTTTAACGATATCGCCAGTAAGGCCGAAATCGGTGCGGCCATAGACAATCACGCCAAATGGCGACGTCAGAATGGGAATGAACTTATCCAGTTCATAAGCGACGGCGTTGTCCTTCAAGATGTATTTGAAGAACGTGCCCGATCCCGTGCCCGCGATCATCAAGCCATCCGGTTTGGCCCGCTGCTGGAAGTGGTTAATGCCCTTTACCGAATCTCCTCCCTTGATGTTCTTGATGATGATGGTGGGCTTCCCTGGCAGGTTTTGGGCTATGAGGGGCGCCAACAACCGGGCATGGATCGTGGAACCGCCGCCCTCCTTGTAAGGCACGATCATCTCGATCGTCTTGCCGGAGAAGTCCACGGCATGTGCGGTTCCAGGAGCGATCGCAAACACGGCCAGAGAGAATGCCAACCCCACCAAAGCAACGCCCGCCGGTTTGAGAAATACTTTGTTTGACATGTTTCCTCCAAGGTGATGCGCTTCAGTTCGTTTCCTAAGCCTTCTCATTTTCTCGCTCTTTTTCGTAACAGCTTCATCATGCGCGATCGGCTTGGCTATTGCCTCAGCGTTCGAACCGCGGACTTGCCGGCGATCCGACCAAATGTGGCGCCGGACATCAGCCCGGTTCCGCTGGCGTAGTTATGATAAAACAGCCCGCCAACCATTTCGCCTGCCGCGAAAAGGCCCGGCATCGGCTTGCCAAAAATATCTTCGACCTGCGCTTCGGTCGTGATCTTCACCCCGGCAAAAGTAAACGTCACGCCGGTCGTTACATGATAGGCGTGGAAGGGCGGTGTATCCAGCGGGTTCGCCCAATTCATTTTGTCGATCAACAGCCCCTCCGTGCGACGGCCATCGTGGACGTTTGGATTGAACGGAATGTCCGTTCGGCATGCAGCATTGAATTCGCGCACAGTCGTAAGGAATTTTTGCCGGTCTACGCCCTCAAGTATCCCAGCCAGTTCTTCCAGCGTATCGGCCTCGGCCTTGGTGGCGCGGCGGATGAAGTACTCACTACGCAACAGCGGCGTCGCTTTGGCATCGAAGATCTGCCAAACCTTCATGTCGGGCTGACGGATGATCTCACCGCCGTATTTGGCATAGGTGTGAGAGTGGAAGTCAGCACCCTCATCGACATAGCGCTCGCCCCTATTGTTGACGATAATACCATAGGGATAGTTGTGCTTTTGGAACTGATCGCCGATGGTGAGATCCCCAAACGGGGGCGCGTTGACGTCCCAGGCGACTGAATGGCAGCCGGACCAGTTACCATAGGGCATAGCGCCTGCTGCCATTGCCATATCGAGTCCCGCGCCCATGTTGTAGCGCGTGCCGCGCACCTTCGCGAGATCCCAGCCAGGGCCAAGGTAGCGGGCGCGCTTCTCCGGGTTCGATTCGAAACTGCCGCAGGCCAGGATGACAGCCTTGGCTGGAATTGTTATTGGCTTTCCGCCTAAGCGCGCCCGCACGCCGCCGATGCCCGTATCGGTCCTGATCAGCTCATAGGCTGGCGATTCGTAGGCGATTTGGACGCCCAGCTCCTGGGCTTTGGCATAAAGCGCCTTTAGAAGTTCAGGCCCACCGCCCCAGATGTGCAGCGCCAATCCGCCCCAGAACTTGAACTTGCCATCGAATTTGTATGCCTGCCGTCCCAGGCCCGGTTGCAGTTTGACGCCGCGATCAGCGACCCATTTGGCGGTGGCGTAGGAGTTGGTGACCAATATCTGGCAAAGATCGGCGTCCGTTCGATATTGGGTCAGCTCAAACATATCGTCGAAATACTGATCTTCGGAATAGCTGCCGAAATCGATACTTTCCAGCTCCGTCTCGGAAATGTCGGGATAGATCCGAAGGATGTCGTCGACGCTGGCATAGGCGAAACGGAAAGCGCCGCCGGTAAAATGCGAATTGCCGCCGCGTTCTTCCTTGGGAGCGGCTTCCAGCATAAGAACCTTGGCGCCTTCTTCGGTTGCCGAAATGGCGGCGCACAAAGCCGCATTGCCGGCGCCGACAACGACGATGTCCGGTGCGTACTCCGCGATTTCAGCTTCGTTCATAGCCAATCTCGTGATGCATTTCTTCTCATCAATCTGAGATGACGCGGCGTAAACGATTGCTGGTCTCAAACCTGAATAGCTGGCGCGATTTCAAGCGCCGACTACGCGACCGATGCCAGCGTGCGATCGATAGGCCGTGTTCCCTGCTCGATATGGCGCGATATCAGCGCGATATCATTGATTTTATCCAAGCTTTGGAGCAGGGCCCGGACGGCTTCTACGGTCGGGGTGTCAAGTACCTGGCCGGCGCAGTCGTCGAACTTTGCTTCGAGCGCCCCCGGTGGTAGTGGGTGGTCGCGATCTCTGCCCACTGGCGCATCGATGAACTTCGTCAGTGTCCGCCCGTCGGTCGTTTCAAGCATAACTTCCGCGTAGTAGATTTTCGTGTCGTCCGCCCGCGCCTTCGGATGCGGCTCGGCCTTGACAACATTGGCCAACAGTTCCTGAATCTGCGGATCGCACACCGCCTCGTCCGAAAAATAGCT